>JAGVUW010000321.1 GCA_019136035.1 Verrucomicrobiota bacterium
TACTACCCGCCCGAGAAGCTCGAGGCGTTCCTCGAGGGCCTCCCGGAGGAGCATCGTGCCTGGTGGCGTGCCGGCATGGCCCGCCTCTCCGACGCGGCCCGCGAGCGCTTCGAGGGCGCCTGGCTGCGCCTCTCCGAGGATGGCGGCGGGACGTGGGGGCCGGCGGTGCGCTGTCCGCTCAACGCCCCGCATGGCCCGACGCGCTGCCGTGACGGCGCCCTGCTCTACCTCGGCAAGGCCTTCGGCCAGGCCGGCGAGCTCTGCGGCGGCCCGATCGTCGCCAGCCGCAGCCGCGACGACGGCCAGACCTGGACGCGTCTCGGCGAGGTGCCGATGGTCCCCGGCACGAGCCATGGCTCGTACCACGAGGCCCACGTCATCGAGCTCCCCGACGGCCGCCTCCTGGGCATGATCCGCCTGCAGAACAGCGCCGGCCCCGATGGCGATGTCAGCCGCGCCGGCCTGATCCACTTCAGCATCCTCCAGACCGAATCGACCGACGGCGGGCGGACCTGGGCGCCGCCGCGCGGCCTCGGCTTCCACGGCTCGCCGCCGCACCTCCTGCGGCATTCCTCGGGGACCCTCATCCTGACCTACGGCTGCCGCCAGAAGCCCTTCGGCCAGCGCGTCGCCCTGAGTCGCGACGGCGGTGCCACCTGGGAGCCGGACTGGGTCCTCCGCGATGACGGCCCCGACGGCGACCTCGGCTACCCCGCCACCGTCGAGCTGCCCGGCGGCGGGCTTCTCTCGGTCTACTACCAGAAGCCGCACGCCACCACCGACGCCTGCGCCCTGCTCTGCTCGCGCTGGCGCCTGCCCTGAGTCCCTGGACACCGCCGCGTCGGCGCACCGAGGCCTGCGATGCCGTCATCGTCACCCCGATATTCCCTGGAACTGCTGGCCCCGGCCGGCGACAGCGACGCCCTCGAGGCGGCCCTCGCGGCCGGCGCCGACGCGGTCTACTTCGGCGTCGGCATACTGAACGCGCGGCGCCGCGCCCGCAACCTCCGCACCGAGGACCTCGCCGCAGCGGTCCGGCGCGTCCATGAACACGGCGCGCGGGCCTACCTGACCTTGAACACCGACATCACCGAGCGGGAACTCGGCCAGGCGGCGCGGCTGCTCGAGCTGGCGCGCCAGGCCGGCGTCGATGCGGTCCTGGTGCGCGACCCGGCCCTGCTGGCCTGGCCGGGGCTGTTTCCCGGTCTGTCATTCCACCTCAGCACGCAGGGCTGCGCGACGAACGCCGCCGACGTCGCCGCGGCGCGTCGGCTGGGCCTGTCGCGGGTGGTCCTGGCGCGCGAGCTGAGCCTGGACGAGATCGCTGCGGCCTCGGGGGTGCCGGGCATCGAGACGGAGGTCTTCGTGCAGGGCGCCCTGTGCTACGGCGTCTCGGGGCGCTGCCTGCTCTCGAGCTGGGGCGGCGGCCGCAGCGGCAACCGCGGCCTGTGCGCCAGCCCGTGCCGTGTTCCCTGGCGAGTCGGCGAGCATGGCCCCGGCCAGGTGCTCTCGATGCGCGACCTCAGCGCGGTCGACCGCCTCGAGGAGCTGTCGCGGGCCGGCGTGACCGCCATCAAGATCGAGGGCCGCATGAAGAACGCCGCCTGGGTGGCCGCGGCGGTGCACCTCTACCGCCAGGCCCTCGATGGCGCTGCCGCCGGCGACCTGCACTCGGCCGCGGCCGACCTCGGCGCCTATACCGGCCGACGCCTGACCAGCGCCTACCTCGACGGCCTGCGCGACCACCTCACCGGCGCCGCCGGACGCGAGGCCGCCGCGACGACCGCCGACGAGGCGACGACCGCCGAGGACGACAACGCAACCGCCGCGACGAACGCCGACGAGGCCGACGACGGCGCCGGCGGCGACACCAACGCCGAGACGATGCGGACCTACGCCCTCGCCATCACCGCCGGCGCCGACGGCATACGCTGCCGCTGCACCTGCGAAGGCCAGGTGCGCGACTGGGTCCTGCCACGCACCCAGGTGCGCCGGGCCGGCACCGGCGTCGCCGCCGCCGAGGTCCTGCGGGAGCTGGCCGCGGCGGACCTGCAGGGCTTCCGACTGGCGGCGGAGGCGTCGTCGGCCGAAGCCGAGATGGTCCTGGCGCCGCGGACCGTCCGGGGCATCCGCGACCAGCTCTCGGCCTTCCTGCACCAGCGCCGGCGCCAGGCCTCGCAGCGTCCGCGTCTGGACCTCCCCGAGGCGGTGCGCGCGGCCCTGGTGCGCGATGCCCCGCACGCCTCGAATACCCGGATGCTGGGCGAGCATCCTGACCGCGTCCGTCTGTCGGCGTCGGCGCTGGCGGCCTTTGCGCGGGCGGTCCCCGCGGTCACCCTGGTGGTGGAGGGCGCCGCGGCGGCCGATCTCGACGCCTGGCTCGCGGCCGTCCCGGCTGCGCGCCTGGTCATCGCCCTGCCGGCGGTGATCTTCCCGGACCGCCTCGGCCAGGCCGAGGCGCTGCTCCAACGCGCCACGGCGGCCGGCCTGCGCCTCGAGGTGAACTCGCTGGGCATGGCCGACCGCGCCCGCGCCGCCGGGGCGTCCTGGGAGGCCGGACCCGGCCTGGCGGTGCTCAACAGCCTGGCGGCGCGGGCCTTGCGCGACTGGGGCGCCGCCGCGGTGAGCCTCTCGGTCGAGGCCGACCGCCAGCAGCTCGAGGAGGTCAGCCGCGCCTGCCCGGCCCCGGCCGTCCTCCAGGTCTACGGCCGGCCGCCCCTGCTGGTCACCCGCGTCGAGGTCCCGCGCGCCTGCCTGGGCGAGGTCTTCGCCGACCGCCGCGGCATCCGCCTGGTACCCCGGCAGGAAGACGGCCTGGTGGTGTACCGCCCGCAGGAGCCCTTCAGCCTGATGCACCTGCGCAACCCCGGCATCCGCGCGGCGCACCTCGCGGTGGACCTGGTCGGCGCCCGGGATCCGGTGGCCGAGTGGCACGCCATCGGCCAGCCGCGCGCCGAACGCGCCTTTACCTTTAACTACGAACGCCGCCTGACCTGAGGCGCCCCGGCCGCGGCCGCGCGACGCCCCGCCCGTACACCCGAGGAGCCATCCCCGAGACGACACCATGAAGCCACGCAAGACGCCACCGACACCCGAACGCCAGGCCGAACTGCGCGCCATGCTGCGGCAGAATGCCACCGAGCGCGCCCAGGGCTACCGCGACCGCGCCCTGAAGGTCCTGCCCCACGTCTGCGCCAGTTGCGGCCGCGAATTCGACGGCAGGAATCTGCGCGAGCTGACGGTCCACCACAAGGACCACAACTGGAAGAACAACCCGCCCGATGGCAGCAACTGGGAGCTGCTCTGCCTGTACTGCCACGACCACGAGCACGAGAAGTACAAGATGGCCGGCTACGGCAGCGGCGGCGGCGGGCCTGAGTCGGCCGGCCTGGCGCCCTCGATCTTCTCGCCCTTCGCCGACCTGGATAAGCTGGTGAGCGTCGAACCCGAGGCTGACGCCGGCGACGACGACGCGCAAACCCCGCCAGGCGATGACGACGCGAAGGACCCGGGCAAGTAGGGCCACCGCGCCGCCGGCCGTGGACCTCTCGGGCGACGTCGGCGTCGCCCCGGGGAGCGCCACTCGGCTCGTGGCGCCCACTACCGACGCCCGACGCCCGGCCTGCGACTCCGGACTTCCGGACCTGCCTTCCACTCCGACCCCACCGACGCACCGCCTACCGACGTACCGGCGCACAAGTCTGAGTCCGGAGTTCTGAGTTCTGAGTTCTGAGTTCTGAGTCGGCAGTCCCGTGGTCCCGTGGTCCTGTGGTCCTGTGGTCCTTCCCCCTTCCCTTCCCCTTCGTGTATCTTCGTGCCCTTCGTGGTGGAATTCTCTTCCCTTTCCCTCTCCCCCGCCCCCTTGGCGTTCCTGGCGGCTTGGCGAGAGGCGATCCCCTCTCCTCTTCCTTTCGTGCCTTTCGTGGTTAGCTCCCCTCCCTCTCCCCCTCCGCGTTACTCCGCGTCCGCTGCGGTAGCATCCCCTCCCCGGAGCGGCTGGGGACAGCCGCCGCTACACACCGGAGCGCCACGCGGCTCTCCGCGGGCCGACGGCCCGACGCCCTCGTATGAAACATCGCGCCATTGCGTTGTCGATGCCGTTGCGGCTCGTGGACGCGTTCGCGTCTGTGGACACTCGCGCTCCACACCGGTGGCGAGCGATGTTTCGTCTTGCCGTATCCGGCGCGCACCGTGCGCCGGGGACCCGGCTGAAAGGGCAATCGTCATCAGCCCCGGGCAACACCCTGGGAATTCGGACGTTCCGCTTTGCAGGCTGGAAGTCTGCGACAAGAACCGCGTGCACCACACCGCGAGGTTTCCCGCGCGGCAGGCGACGGCCTGCGGCGGAAGACCAGCCCGTCAGCGCGCCGGCGGCGGTGCCGGCGGGGCCGGCGGCGTCGAGAAGCCGGCCTCGTGGCGGCGGCGCAGTTCGGCGAACGACTGCAGGCTCTCGGGCGCGATCGGGATGTCGCCCAGGACACTCGGCCAGGGCATCCCCGGACGACGCCGACGCGGATCCGGGCTCCAGTCGTCATGCCGGTAGCGCTCGCGCACCTCGCGGTCGCGGAAGTCCGGCACCTCGATCGGCACGCCGCCCTGCAGGGCCG
>JAGVUW010000174.1 GCA_019136035.1 Verrucomicrobiota bacterium
GCTCCAAGAGATCGTCCTCGTACTCAGCGCAGCGGTCCTCGTCCTCGATAGAGTTTGAGCTCAACTTCGACGACGAGGGACGACGACGAGGACGAGGACGGCACGCAATAAGCCTTTCCAGAGTGGACTCGACCCTCCGAACTCTGAACTCCGAACTCCGAACTCTGAACTCCTCCCCAGAGGCGCCCATGGCCCGCCCGAACCTCCTGCTCGTGGTCTCGGATCAGCACAATCCCCACATCGGCGGCTGGGCAGGCGATCCGGTCGTGCGTACCCCGGCCCTCGACCGCCTCGCTGCCGCCGGCGTGGACTTCACCCAGGCGTACTGCGCCGGGCCGCTCTGCGTCCCGTCGCGCATGGCCCTCATGACCGGGCAGTACCCGCTCGACCTCGGCATCTGGACCAACAGCGAGATCCTGCCGTCGACGACACCGACCTTCGCCCACGCCCTCACCGCGGCCGGCTACGAGACCGTCCTCTGCGGCCGCATGCACTTCATCGGCTTCGACCAGAACCACGGCTTTCGCCAGCGCCTCGTCGGCGATGTCAGCGGCGCCATGAGCGGCACGACTGCCGGCCAGGAGATGTTCGAGGGCGTCTGGTCACGCCGCGGCTGCGGCCAGGATGTCGGCTCACTCCTCCCCGAGGCCGTCGGCCCCGGGCGGGCCACCTACGAGATCTACGACGAGGCCGTCACCGCACGCGCCATCCGCCTCCTGGAGACCTGGGACCGCCAGCCCCCGGAGAGGCCCTTCTGCCTCGTCGTCGGACTCCTCCTGCCCCACAATCCCTACGTCTGCGCACCCGAACTCTTCGACGAGTACATGGACCGCCTCCCGGCCGCGCCGGAGGCGTCCATCGCGCCCGACGAGCACCCGGCCGTGCAGGACCTCCGGCGGTACCGCGGCACGGCCCAGATCACCCCCGAGATGGCCCGGCGCGCCCGCGCCGCCTACTATGGCCTGGTCACCACCCTCGACCGCAACCTCGAGCGCCTCCTGCAGGCCCTCGACGCCACCCGCCTGGCCGAGACCACCCAGGTGATCTACACCAGCGACCACGGCGACCTCTGCGGCGAACACGGCCTCTGGTGGAAAGACTCGTTCTACGAGGGCTCGGTGCGGGTGCCGCTCCTCTGGGCCGGACCCGGGGTCGCCAGACCCGGCCGCGCCGAGAAACGCGTCGTCAGCCTCTGCGACCTCGCTCCCACCCTCACCGCGCTGGCCGAGGCGCCGGAGCTTCCCGGCGCCCGCGGCCAGTCCCTGGCGGCGCTCCTGCAGGGCGGCCCCGCCGAGGCCGCGTCGGGCCGCGCCTTCGCCGAGACCTGCGCCATCGGCCAGCAGCCGGCCCGCATGATCCGCCAGGGCCCCTGGAAGCTCTGCGCCTACCACGGCTTCGAGACGCCCCAGCTCTTCAACCTCGACGACGACCCCGGCGAACAGCACGACCGCGGCCGCGATCCGGCCGACGCCGACGTCCGCGCCGCCCTCACCGCCGCCCTGCGCCGCGAGTGGGATGGCGCCGCCGTGCGCCGCCGCCTCGACCGCCTCGAGGCCGAACGACGCCTCCTCGCCGAAGGCCGCCGCGCCGCCGGGCCGACCGTCGCCGAGTGCTGGCCCTTCCCCCACGGCGGCAATCGCCGCGCCTGACGGATATTTCGCCGGCGGCGCCTATAGTATGGGCTTGGCGCCGAGGACGCGGCTCGCGCGTGTCCGACGCGGCGTCAGGTGTGTCGACGACTCAGTCAGCAGGGAGCTGGAACATGGCCGGCAAGCCGGAAGTGCGTGCCGACGCCGAGGCCGTCAAGGACGGCGCCGGCGTCGATTTCATCCGTGCCGCAATCCTGGACGACAACCGCACGGGACGCTTCCAGCAGCGCGTCCACACGCGTTTCCCGCCCGAGCCGAACGGCTACCTGCACATCGGCCACGCCAAGGCCATCTGCATCGACTTCGGCATGGCCGCGGAGTTCGGCGGCCTCTGTAACCTGCGCTTCGACGATACCAACCCGGCCAAGGAAGACCAGGAGTACGTCGATAGCATCCTCGCCGACGTCCGCTGGCTCGGCTTCGACTGGGATGACCGGCTCTTCTTCGCCTCGGACTACTTCACACAGATGCTCGCCTGGGCCGAGGACCTCATCCGCAAAGGCAAGGCCTACGTCTGCGACCTCACCCCCGAGCAGGTCAGCGCCCACCGCGGCACCCTCACCGAGCCCGGCAAGGACAGCCCGTACCGCAACCGCTCCGTCGAGGAGAACCTCGACCTCTTCCGACGTATGCGCGCCGGCGAGTTCCCCGACGGCTCGCGGACCCTGCGCGCCAAGATCGACATGGCCTCGCCCAACCTCAACCTGCGCGACCCGGTGATGTACCGCATCGTCCACGCCGAGCACCACCGCCAGGGCAAGGCCTGGTGCATCTACCCGATGTACGACTGGGCCCACGGCCTCGAAGACTCGATCGAGGGCATCACCCACTCGCTCTGCTCCCTCGAGTACGAGAACCACCGCCCGCTCTATGACTGGTTCCTCGACCAGCTCGGCATCTACCACCCCCGCCAGATCGAGTTCTCACGCCTCAACCTGACCTATACGGTCATGAGCAAACGCAAGCTCCTCAAGCTCGTCCAGGAAGGCCACGTCGCCGGCTGGGACGACCCGCGCATGCCGACCCTCAGCGGCCTGCGCCGCCGCGGCTACACCCCGGAGGCCATCCGCGCCTTCTGCAAACTGGTCGGCGTCACCAAGGTCGACAGTACCACCGATGTCGCCCTCCTCGAGCACTGCCTGCGCGAAGACCTCAACCAGCGCGCCCCGCGCGTCATGGCCGTCCTGCGGCCGCTCAAGGTCGTCCTGGAGAACTTCCCCGAAGGCACCGTCGAGTGGCTCGAGGCCGTCAACAACCCCGAGAACCCGTCGGCCGGCACCCGGAAGGTCCCCATGACCCGCGAGCTCTACATCGAGGCCGATGACTTCCTCGAGGACCCGCCGGCGCAGTTCTTCCGCCTGGCACCCGGCCGCGAGGTCCGCCTGCGCTGGGGCTACCTCATCACCTGCCGCGAGGCCGTCAAGGACGCTCAGGGCAACGTCGTCGAGCTGCGCTGCACCTACGACCCCGCCACCCGCGGCGGCAATGCCCCCGACGGCCGCAAGGTCAAGGGCACCCTGCATTGGGTCAGCGCCAGCCACGCCCTCACCGCCGAGGTCCGGCTCTACGACCGGCTCTTCCTCAAGGAGGACCCCGAGGAGACCGCCCCGGGACAGGACTTCACCAGCAACCTCAACCCCGACTCGCTGGAGGTCCTGGCAGGCTGCAAGCTCGAGCCGGCCCTCGGCGAGGCCCAGCCGGGGACGACCTACCAGTTCGAGCGCATGGGGTACTTCGCTGCCGACAGCCGTGACTCGCGCCCGGGCGCCCTGGTGTTCAACCGGACCGTGCCCCTGCGCGACACCTGGGCCAAGATCGCGAAGAAGATCGCCCCGGCCGCCTCGCCGGCCAGGAAGCCCGCGGCGCCCGCGCCGGCCGCGGCGCAGCCCGAGGGCGTCGCCCTCATCGGTATCGAGGACTTCTCGCGACTGGCCCTGCGCACCGCCGTGGTCCTGGAGGCCGAGACGGTCCCGAACGCGGACCGCCTGCTGAAGCTGCAGATCGACCTCGGCAGCGAACGCCGCCAGATCGTCGCCGGCATCGCCGCCTTCTACCGGCCCGAGGAGGTCGTCGGCAAGACCATCGTCGTGGTCAGCAACCTCCAGCCGGCCGAGATCCGCGGCGTGACCTCCAACGGCATGCTCCTGGCCGCCAAGACCAAGAAGGCCCTGCGATTGGTCACCGTCGACGGCGATATCGGCCCCGGCGCCAGCATCGGCTGAGATCAGCCGTCAGCGCCCGCGCTCCGACGACGCGCCGCTACGCCGCGCGCTCGTGCTGCGCGACGACGAAATCGAGCCGCTGGCCGAACGCGAACTCGGCGAGAACAGACCCGCCGACGGCCGCGAACGGCTCGGCGACGCCATGAAACCCCGGGAACTCCCGGAGGAGGCGCCGCCCGTGGCGCCTTCCAGGAGGCTGTCCTGCAGGCCCGACGGCCGCGACGCCGTCGCCGCGGGCGGGCTGCTCAGCCCACCGCGGGCCGGCAGACGCGAGAACGACCCGGACGAGACCACCGGCGACAACACCGTCGGCGCACGCACGGACGACGGCCGAGACACCACCGGCGCGGAAACCACCGGCGACGACACCGTCGGCACACGCACGGACGACGGCCGAGACACCACCGGCGCGGAAACCGCCGGCGACGACACCGTCGGCGCACGCACGGACGACGGCCGAGACACCACCGGCGCGGAAACCACCGGCGCCGAGACCGTCGCCTCGCGACGCAGCGGCGACGACCCCGTCGGCAGACGCAGGCCGGTCGACGCAGGCCGTGCCGCCGCGCTGGCCGCCGCGCCGGTATCGCGCGGCGTGAACAGCGACGGGGTCGACCGGCTGACCGCCGGACGCGCCTCGCCGCGATCCACCGACGCCCCGTCGGGCGCCGCCTTCGACGGCGTCGCCGGCTGCGGCCGCTGACGGCCAGGAGCCGTGGTCCGACCCGCCGGCGCC
>JAGVUW010000783.1 GCA_019136035.1 Verrucomicrobiota bacterium
CGGCCGCCGCGCCGGCGGCGGCGCCGAGGCGGCGTGCCAGCGCGGCGGTGTCGGCGTCCACGGCCGGCGGGGCGGCCGGACGCGGTGTGCTCAGGCGGCCGACCTCGACGGTGGAGAGGCTGAAGTACATCAGCAGGATGCCCAGCGCCAGGCCTGTGATCAGTCCCGCCACGGTGCGCATGATGCCTCCTCCACGAGCGCCGCGGCCACCACGGCCGGCACGCCTCGACAGGACCGCAATGTACATGGCGCCGCCGGGCTGGGCCAGGGCGCCGCCGCGGCCGCCGTGGGTCCTTGCGCCAGAGGCGAAAAAAGGCAGTCCGCGGCCGTTGACTTCAAGGTGCGGGAGAATATCGTGTTTGGACATGTCTCTGTGTAGGCCTCGTTGGACGGCGACAGCCACTCCAGGCCGTGAGCCCTGAGGAGAGCCGGTTTGATCAGATCACTGGGTAGTCTGGGTGAGCTCTTCCCGGACACAGACCTGCGTTGCCGCATTCGTGGCTGCAACAACGTCTGGCGTTTCTCCGGCGAGGACGCATTGCGCCAGGTCGCCGACGGCAGGAGTGGCCGTCCCGAGCGCATGTGTGACGAGTGTTTCCGGCTGTTCCAGAGTCTTCAGGACCAGCCGATTGCGTGTTCGCGCGAAGGCTGCACGAACACCTGGACCTGGAACCGCTTCCAGCAGTTGGAGGCGGCGCGCCAGGGCCGGCACGGCCCGCCTGCCAGTGCCCTGTGCCGTGACTGCCAGCAGAAGCTGCGCGAGGTCGGCGATCTCGAGGTCCCGTGCCGCATGAAGGGCTGCACCCGCACCTGGACCTGGTACGCCCGGGAGCGCGTGCAGGGCGATCCGGACAAGCCGCCGCGGCGGCTCTGTGCCGAGTGCTTCAATGCCCTGCGCGACCTCCAGGATATCGAGGTCCCGTGTCGTCTGCGCGGCTGCACGCACACGTGGACCTGGAACCGCTTTCAGCAGCTCGAGCACATCGCCGGGGGCAAGCCGCTGGACCGTCCGCCGCGGCGCATGTGCGAGTCCTGCTTCAAGGCCTTCCAGGAGCTCAAAGACGAGGTTCGACCCTGCAAGGCGAAGGAGTGCCACGGGACCTGGACCTACACCGCCTACGAGCAGCTCGAGCAGCGCCTGGCGCACGGCGCCGAGACGCCGCCGCCGGTCCCGGAGAGGCTGTGTGCCGAGTGCTACGAGTTCGTGCGCACCGCGGTGGACCGTGAGGTCGCCTGCCGTAACCGCGGCTGCTCGAACACCTGGACCTACACCCGCATGATGCAGTTGCGCATGAAGCTGAAGGGCCTGCATCGTCCTCCCGGGCGCACCTGCGATGCCTGTCAGGAGAAGCTCAAGGCCTTGCCGGAGCGCGAGGTGAAGTGCGTCGTTCCCGGTTGCAGCCGGACGTGGACCTACAGTGCCTCCGACCAGCTTCGCGACCAGCTCAACGGCCGCATCGAGCCGCCGGGCCGGCGTTGCCGCGAGTGTGAGGCCTTCCTGGCGGAGCACCAGTCCGTGGCGTTGGCCTGTGAGCACTGCCACAAGGCGGTGCAGTGGTCCGGTTACGAGCAGCTCCTGTGCGAACTGGGGACCTTCAAGAAGCCGACCAAGTGTACCGACTGCACGGAGCAGGCGATGGCTCTGGGGCGGCCGCGCGAGCCTGAGCGTCTCGAGCACCACCTGATCATCCGGGTTCCGAGTGCCGGGCGCTGGCATGAGGACGAGATCATCCGTGAGCGTCCGGCGCGTCTGACGCCCGAGGTCCTGGAGCGCATGGAGCGCGCCGCGGTGCGCGTCGTCTGCATCGGCGACGAGCTGACCTGGTCGCTCGACGACGAGGAACTGAGCTGGCCGCACCTCCTGCAGCAGCGCCTGGGCGAGGTCTATGGCGGTCCCGAGAAGGTGGCCGTGCTGAATGCCGGCATCGCCTTCTGCACGACGGCGCAGGGCGTGGTGCGCTTTCCGCGTGACGTGGTGCCCTTCCAGCCGCATCTGGTGGTCTTCTCTTTCTCGCTGGCCGACGCGCGTCTGTACTGGCATCGCGACGAGCAGTGCTGGCGTCCGGAGCACACGCCGGAGGCGATGATGGCGGCCCTGGAGCGTTTTGCGGAGTGTGTCAAGCGTCAGCAGTGCAAGGCATTGTACTGGACGCCGAACCCGATCTTCCCGCAGGAGGAGCCGCCGAACCGCGAGGCGTCGTCGGCCCCGTCGCCGGCGGGCCGCAGCCACGACGCCTGGTTCCAGGCGCAGTCGGCGGCGCTGGATCAGGCGGTCCGTGTCGCGCACCAGTGCTGCAGCCGCTACGGGATTCCGGCGCTGGACGTGCGGGCGCGGTTCGAGGTGAACGGTGTGCGCAGCGCCCGCAAGTGGATGGGGAGCTGGTATTTGCATAATGACATCGGGTCGCGCAACATGGCGGCGTGGTTTGCCGAGCAGATCGTGCGCGAGGGCCTGATACCACCGCCCGAGGCGCCAGCGGCGGCAGCCGAGTGAAGGCGGGCGGCGTGAGCGCCGCGGGCGACCGGACGACTCGATAAGAAGCGCTGGAACACAGCGGCAGAGGGTTTGTAACGCGGCCCGTTGGCCGGTACATTTCCACGGTATTCTACACGTCGGCGTCACGCGGAAGAACGGCGAGGGCGAATCAGCATGAACAAGAGAGTGTGGTCGGTGGTGCTGGCGGTGGTGCTTGGCGCGGTCCTGGTGACCGGGTGTTCACGCAAGCCCAAGTTTGATCTGAGCCGTCTGCGTCAGGCGCCTGCCGGTGGCGAGGGCGTGGCCGGCGGTGCTTTCGACCCGCTGAGCGGCTTCGGCGCGGGGGGTCCGGGCGGCGCTGATGGCGGCCTGGGCGCCGACGGCACGGGCGCCGGTGGGGCGTGGGCCGGCATGGATGCCCCGCTGGGCGGCGCCGGGGGTTCCCGCCTGAACGAGATCTCCGACCCCTGGGCTCAGGTGGTCGTCTACTTCGCTTTTGACAGCTCGGCCCTGGGTTCGGCCGAACTGCCGAAGCTCGAGGCCCTGGCGGCGAACCTGCGCGCCAATCCGCAGTACGCGGTGGTGGTCGAGGGCCACTGCGACGACCGTGGCAGCGACGAGTACAACCGCGCCCTGGGCGAGAACCGCGCCCTGGTGGTGCGTGATCACCTGATCAGCCTGGGCATCGACAGCTCGCGCATCGACACGATCAGCTACGGCGAAGAGCAGCCGGCGGTCCCGAACGCCACGAGCGAGTCACAGCACGCCCGCAACCGCCGTGCCGAGTTCCAGGTCGGCACCCGCCAGTAGGATGGCGTTGCCACTGCTGGTCTGCGCCGGCGTCGTCTGCCGTGGGGGGCGCTACCTCCTGGCGACGCGACCGCCGGGCAGTCGTCTGGCCGGCCGCTGGGAGTTCCCCGGCGGCAAGGTGGTCGACGGCGAAAGCCTCGAGGACTGCATCCGCCGTGAGCTGTGCGAGGAGCTCGGCCTGACCGTCGGCGCTGTCGCGCCGCTGGACATCGTCGAGCTGCCCGAGGCCGAGCCGCCCCTGCGCCTGAACTTCCTCGGTTGCGCCCTTGATCCGGAAGCCGAACCGGTGGCCCACGAAGGCCAGCGCGTCGGCTGGTTCACCCTCACCGAGCTGCAGTCGCTCGACCTCCTGCCGGCCGACCGCCTCTTCGTCGAACGCCACGCCGCCCGACTCGGGCGGCCCTGAGGCCACTCCAAGGCGCTATCCCCGATGCGGGACCATCGACCATGGCCACCCGGGGACACCGGGGACTCAGGGGACTCAGGGGACTCAGGGGACTCAGGGGAGCCGGGAGGCCGGGGACACCGGGACGTCGAGGTGCCTTGCGGCAGGGATCTTGCGCTGACCCCATCCTGGAGTCCGCTTGGGTCGCTTGTGGCCCTTTCCGGGAGGCCCCTGGCGCCGGCCCCATGGCCACCGGGGGCACCCACGCCTCGCCGGCGTCGATAGGTACCGATGGGCATCGACAGGTGTCGCCAGGACACGACAGGCCGCGCCCGGGTTCTCACCACTGACGCCGGTGTCGCCGGGGGGCCTCTCAGCCCATGACGGCGGCCTGGGCGCGCAGGAGGTCGTGGAGGGTGAACAGGCCGACGATGGGGCCATCGTCGGTTTCGTGCACCAGCATCATGCCGGTGGGCGATTCCAGGATGCGGCTTTCGATGGCCTGGAGGCTCTCGTCGGGCCGGCAGTGGATGGCCGCCTCGAGGGCCGGCTCGGTGCCGCGCAGGAGGGCGCTCTCGAGTTCGCGGCGGGTGAGGACGCCGCGGCGGCCGTCGTCGAGCTGGACCGGGAAGCACTGGTAGGGGTAGCGGCGGATGGCCTCCTGGAGGGCCGCGGGGGCGAGGCTGTTCAGGACCACGGGGCGGGGGTTGACCACAGCCGTGACCGGCAGGTGCCGCCAGGCGCCGAAGTCGCGCGGCGGCTTGATGGTGTGCAGGGCGTGTCCATCCTGGAGGAGGACCTCCTCGTAGAAGTTGACGCGGCAGAGGCTGCGGGCGATGGCCTGGCTGACGAGGGTTCCGAGCATGAGTCCGGGGACCAGCTCGAACTGGTGGGTCATCTCGAAGATCATGAGGATGGCGGTCATGGGGG
>JAGVUW010000576.1 GCA_019136035.1 Verrucomicrobiota bacterium
GGGCGGGGCGGCGCCGGGGGCAGGGGCGGCCGCGGTCTCGCTGCGGCCGGCCTCGCGGCGGGGCCGGCCGTGGGGTATGGTCTCCGGCCGACCTCGCGGGCCGGGTTCAGTCCGGGCCGGGATGACGGGCGCTGGCGTGGCGCCCGCGGGTCGTGGTGGAGGAATCGACATGCGCACTCAGGTGAACCATGCCGCCGCCGTGATGGCGGCGGCGCTGTTGCTGGGCCTCGCGGGCGGTGCGGGTGCAGCCGACGCCGCGCCGGCGGCGGCGGCGGCCGCGCCGGACCGCGAGGCCTACCGGCCCCGCCAGGACGTCGTCGAGAAGGACGCCCAGACGAAGGTCATCGACGGCGTCGAGTACCGACTCTTCTGGGCCGACGACTTCGACGGCACAGCCCTCGACGCAGGCCGCTGGCAACCGCGCTTCCCGAAGCCGAAGGCGTCGTTCGACAGCGCCGCGCGCATCCTGCGGACGCACGACGAGACCTTCCTGGACGGCGAGGGCAACCTCGTCGTCGCCATGCGGGCCCTCAAGCGCGACGAGGCGCTGCCGTACGCCGTGGACGACGCGATGCGGGCCGCCATCGCCGCCGTCGCCGAGGACCAGTGGATCAGCACGACGAACTCCCTGGTCGCGACCACGCGTTTCCGCTATGGCTACATCGAGGTGCGCTGGAAGCCCGCGACGGTCGCCGGGCCCGGCTTCTGCGTCTGGTTCCCCTATACCTACGATGGCACCCCGCGCACCACCGAGATCGACATCTTCGAGGGCACCCTCTACGCGCGCGGCAGCAAGGTCGACTACAAGTCCTCGACCATCCACTTCTACCCCGGCGGCTGGAAAGAGCGCAGCGAGATCGAGCGGGTGCACAACTACATGAGCTTCCAGCGTACCCGGCCGGCCGAGTTCACGACCGAGGACGTGCAGGCCCTCCTCGGCGATATCATCCTGAGCCGCCGCGACTTCCGCTACGACCCGGCCAGCCCGCGCCTCATCGACAACTCCGCCGACGGCCAGACGCGCGTCGTGTACTACCACGGCGACGACGACCGCTTCCTCTTCGACGACGGGCAGTACCACACCGTGGCCCTGCTCTGGACCCCCGAGCGCTATACCTTCTTCTACGACCACGAGGCCATCGGCTCGCTCGACCAGGGCATCTCGCACATGCCCCAGCAGCTCATCCTGAGCCTCCGCCGCATGGGCGGCGACATGTGGCTCGACACGACGATCGGCATCGTCGCCGACCCGGGCCGCGCTGACCCGCGCCGGACACCCGGCCGGACGCTGGTCGACTACGTGCGCGTCTACAAGCTCCCGGAGGACATCGCGGCCATCCAGGCCGAAGCGGCCGCCGCGGCGGCGCCGCCCAGCCCGGCAGAGGCCCTCCGGAAGGCCATCGTCCAGCGCCTGGCCACGGCCGCCGTCAGCCTCCCCGAAGGCAAGACCGGCATCGGCGATGCCGAAATCACCGTCGACTTCGACGCCGCGCCCGACGGCTGGCCGCAGGTCGTCCTGCCCCTGCAGGGCACGGCGCCGCTGGCCTGCAAGGGCGTCTCGGCCGAGGTCACCTACCTCGCCGAAGACGGCGCCAATCTGGCCCTGTCGATGGCCGTGCCCGACTGGCAGAAGGCCGGCGTCGCGGGCGCCAGCCGGTGGATCTACCTGGTGCCCGGGCAACCGACGACCTGCGCCCTGGCCTTCGAGACCCAGACCGCCCCCGACGGCGCCGTCGCCCTGCGCCTGGCCCTGAAGGCGCCGACGCAGGCCCACCGCCTGCGCCTCAGGGACCTCCGCCTGATACCGGCCGAGTGAGGAGACGACACTCCGGCGCCGCCGCCTCCCCCGCGCGGCGCCGGCCGCCCGCATGGCAGGGCCGGGGCGACCGGCCCCGGGGGGAATTGTCGGACTTGTCAGACCGGTCTGACTTGTCGGACCGGTCTGACAGGCTCCCCGTCATGCCGGCGTGGTCACCAGGGGGACGAAGCGCACCCAGAGGTCGGGGCGGTGCTCGAGGCGGTGGCCGTGGCGCTGCACGACCATGAGGCGCTGTGCCGTGCTGCCGACCGGCATCACCAGGCGTCCGCCGTCGGCGAGTTGATCAAGGAGCGGCGGCGGTATGGCCGGCGCCGCGCAGGCGACCACGATGCCGTCGAACGGCGCCGCCTCGGGCCAGCCGCGAGTGCCGTCGCCCGTGCGAATCTGGACGCGCTCGCCGTAGCCGCAGGCGTCGAGGGCAGTGCGGGCGCGGCGCGCCAGGGCTTCCAGGCGCTCCACGGTGAAGACCGTCGCACCGAGCGCCGCCAGGACCGCCGCCTGGTAGCCGCTGCCACAGCCGACCTCCAGGAGGCGTGCCCCCGGTCGAACGCCGAGGAGGCCGACCATGTGTGCGACGATGAAGGGCTGCGAGATGGTCTGGCCCCAGCCGATGTCGCAGGGGTGGTCCCCGTAGGCATCCTCGCCAAGGCAGGCCGCCGGTATGAAGCAGTGCCGCGGCACCGCCCGCATGACGGCCAGGATGCCCTCGTCGACGACGCCATGGCGTCGCAGGGTGTCGATCATGGCATCGCGGGCCGCGTCCCAGATGGCGCCGTCGTGATCGCGATCGTGATCAGCCATACGGCCTCCTTTCCACCCGCGACCCGCGCCAGCCGTTCTTCCGGCCGCCTCAGTAGACGGCGTCCGGGAAGTAGTACCGCGCCGCGTTCTCGGGCGTGATCAGCTCGCAGTCGATGACGACATGACGCGGCATGAACTCGCTGACCTTGGCGCGGTGCCCATCGCGCAACGAGGCAACGGCGAGGTGGACGCCGGCCGCGATCATGTTGGGCGAGTAGGTGACATCGGCGGGGAACATCGGGTCGCGGTCCATGACCTTCTTGACGACGTCCTTCATGCCGGCGCCGCCGAAGATCCACATCTCGCCGGCGCGCCCGGCCTCACGGATGGCCTGCTCGCAGCCGAGGGCCATGTCATCATCGGCGGCCCAGACCGCGTCGATCTTCGGATGCTGCGCCAGGAAGACCTGCATGCACTTCAGCGCCTCCTCGCGATTCCACTTGCCGGGGAGGGTCCCGAGGACCTCGATGCCGGCGGCCTGGAAGACCTTCATGGCGGCCTCGTAGCGGCTCGTGTCGACGGTGCAGGGGATGCCGCGCAGGATGACGATGCGGCCCTTGCCGCCGAGGCGCGCGACCATGTACTCGGCCGCCTGGCGGCCGAAGGCGACGTTATCGCCCTCGAGGAAGATGTCGGCGACGGGCTTGTGGAAGCCGCGGTCGACGTTGACGATGTAGATGCCGCGCTGGTGGGCGCGTTCGGCGACGTCGGTGAGCGGCTCGCTCTCGGTGGCCAGGATGACGAGGCCGTCGACCTTCTGGGTCATCATGTCCTCGACATCGCCGATCTGCTTGTCGGGGCTGACGGCGGTGGCGTAGACCCACTCGACCTCGGGGTAGAGGGCCATGGCGCGTTTGGCCCACCAGTCGATACCGGCGGTCCAGCCGTGGTCGGCAGCGGGCACCGAGACGCCGAGGCGCAGGCGCGGCCGGTCGGACGGCGCTGTCGCGGGCGCCCCGGCCGGGCCCGGAGCCCGCCCGCAGCCCGCCAGGGCCGCCAGGACCAGCGTCAACACCGCCATCGTGAGCACTCGGGGCATGCGATTCATGGCTGTCTCCTCGGCGTCAGAAATCGTCCTGCCGGTCCGCCTGACCGGCCCTACCCGTACACCATAGCACACCGCAGCGCCGCCAGGCAGTCAGGCCCACGGCCTATCGCAGATCGCGCCGGCGCTCGCCTGTTTACCCTGAAGGGATGCCAGATCGTAGCCGGGGGTCGCGCGAGAGCACGACCCCCGGAAGCGCGAACCCACGACCCATGCACCCTGAAGGGGTGCCAGAACCGGACGTCCAGACAGGCCTGTCTCAGGCCGCGCTGGACGGGCGGCGCTGCATGAGGACCGCCACCACGATGATCAGGCCCTTGACCAGGCCCTGGAGGTAGGTCGACACCTGGAGCAGGTTGAGCATGTTGCCGACGACGCCGAGGATGAGGACGCCGATGGCGGTGCCGATGACGGTGCCGCGGCCGCCGCTCATGCTGGTGCCGCCGATGACGACCGCGGCAATGACGTCGAGTTCGTAGTACAGCCCGGTGCCGGAGCTGCTCACCGAGTTCATCCGCGAGGCCAGAAGCAGCGCCGCGACGCCGGCCAGGAAGCCCATCAGGAGGTAGGTCCAGCGCGTGACGCGGCCGACATCGATGGCCGAGTAGGCCGCCGCCCGCGGATTGCAGCCGACCGCCACCACGTAGCGGCCATAGCGGGTGCGGGTGAGGAGAACATGCGCCAGGACCGCCAGGACCATGAAGACGAGCACCGGCCAGGGTATCAGGAGCGGCACCGGCACCGGCGCCTGCGGTGCCAGATTCGTCCCCGGCAGCGCGATGCCGCCGGTGCCGATGGCCTTGAACAGCGATGGGCTGCGGCTGCTGACCTCGCCGCCGTTGGCCAGCGCCAGCGCCAGCGACCGGTATCCGGCCAGGCCGCCGAGAGTCGCGATGAACGGCGCCAGGCGGCCGCGTGAGATGAGGAGGCCATGCAGAAGCCCGGCCAGGAGACCGGTCGCCACGATCACCGCAAAGCCGAGCGCCACCGCCAGGCCCTCGTGGCCGGCCAGGCCGAGCTGCAGAAAGAGACGCGACAGGGCATAGCGGAAGGCCCCGCAGGGCAGGGGCACCCCCGCCTGACCGAGCGCCGCCTCGTACGAGGTCACCAGGCCCGCCGCACCGAGGGCCGTGTTCATCACCAGAATGCCCAGGCCGCCGGCGAAGGCAACCAGCGAACCGACCGAGAGGTCGATGCCGCCGAGGGTCATCACAAAGGTCATCCCCAGCGCCAGGATGCCGACGAAGGACCACTGGCGCAGGACATTGAGGACATTCTCGCCGCCGATGAAGGTCGGATTGCGCAGGGTGGTGGCCAGGACCAGGGCCAGGAGGGCGAGGAGGGCGCCGGTCCAGGACGGCAGAGCCGCCCAGCGCCGCGGCAGGGCCTCGAGGAGGGCTCGCGGTGGTGTCATGGGGTCCCTTCCGTGCTGGCGACGCCGGCAGCCAGTCGCATGAGGTCGCGGTCGCTGGCGGCAGCGGCCTCGACCACGCCGGCGAGGCGTCCGGCGCGCATGACGCCGATGCGATGGCAGAGCCCGAGCAGTTCGTTCATCTCCGACGAGATGACGATGCAGATGAGGCCCTCGGCGGCGAGGCGGTGGATGAGCCGGTAGATCTCGGCCTTGGCACCGATGTCGATGCCGCGGGTGGGCTCGTCGAGGATGATCACGGCCGGGCGGACCTCGAGCCACTTGGCCAGGGCGACCTTCTGCTGGTTGCCGCCGCTGAGGGTGGCCACGTCGTCGTCGAGGCGGCCGACGCGGATGCCGAAGTCGCGCACTTGCCGCGCCGCGGCGGCACGCTCGGCGGCGCCGCCGACGACGACGCGGCCGGACTGCCGCAGGGCCGCCAGGGTGAGGTTCTCGCGGATGCCCATGCCGAGCACCAGGCCGGTGCCGCGGCGGTCTTCCGACACGTAGGCGATGCCCTCGCGGATCGCCTCGCCCGGCGTCCCGGCCCGGCATGGCCGACCACGCACGACAATCGACCCGGCGCGGCGCCGACGCAGGCCGGCGAGGGCCTCGCCAAGCTCGGTCCGGCCGGCACCGATCAGGCCCGCCAGACCGAAGATCTCGCCCTCGCGGACCGCCAACGAGACGTCGTCGACACAACCGGGGACAGCGATGCCGCGGGCCTCGAAGACGACCTCCGCCCCCGGCGCCGACCGCGGCGGGAACTGGTCGCTGAGAGCGCGGCCGACCATCTCGTTCGCCAGATCGGCCTCGGTCACGCCCGAGAGGTCGTCAAATCGGCGTACCACAGCGCCGTCGCGCAGGACGGTCACACGGTCGCAGACCGCCAGCACATCGCCGAGGATGTGCGAGATGTAGACGATGCCCATGCCGCGCCGGCGCAGGTCGCCGATCAGCCTCAGCAGCACCCCGACCTCGCGCTGCGTCAGGACCGCGGTCGGCTCGTCCATGATCAGGACCTCGGCCTGCTGCGAGAGGGCCTTGGCGATCTCGACCATCTGCTGCTCGGCGAGGGAGAGGCTCCGGAACGGCCGCCATGGATCGAGGTCGCAGCCGATGCTCGCCAGGCAGTCGCGGGCCGTCGCCGCCATGGCCTCACGGCGCAGAAAGCCGCCCCGGCCGGGCTCGCGACCGAGGAGGATATTCTCGGCGACGCTCAGCTCGCCGACGCCATGGAGCTCCTGATGGATCATGGCGATGCCGTGACGCTGGGCCTCGGCCGGGCTGCGCCAGGAAACCGGCACGCCGCGCCGGCGAAGCCGCCCGGCACTCGGGCGGAGAACGCCGTCGAGGATGCGCATCAGGGTCGACTTGCCGGCGCCATTCTCGCCGATCAGGCCGTGCACCTCGCCCGGCCGCACCGACAGGCTGACGCCGTCCAGGGCGCGCACGCCGGCGAAGTCCCTGCTGATGGACTCCATCTCGACCAGCGGTGCTGGCGACGTCGCTGCGCTCATGGGTCGGTCCGGCGCACTGCCGGCAGGATCGCCGGCGGCCGGTCTCAGGGAACGACTTTGTTCAGGGGGAACTCGACGATGCCCTCGGCACCCGCCGCCTGGAGCTCGGGCACGATCTCGCGGACGACCATCTCGTCGACCACCGTGATCAGGGCGAACCAGCCGGATTCGGCCAGGGGCGATACGGTCGGGCGGTGCAGCGCCGGCATGATGCCGAGGACCTTCTCGAGGTTGTCCTGCTGCACATTCAGCATCAGGCCGACCTTGGTCTCGGCCCGCAGCACCGACTGCAGGAGCAGCGCCAGGCGCTCGATCTTGGCCTTCTTCCAGGCGTCGGACCAGGCCTGGCGGTTGGCAATGAAGCGCGTCGTGGTCTCGCAGAGCGTGTCCACGATGCGCAGGTTGTTGGCCTTGAGGCTGGAGCCGGTCTCGGTGATCTCGACGATGGCATCCGCCAGCCGCGGCGGCTTGACCTCGGTGGCGCCCCAACTGAACTCGACGGAGGCCGTCACCCCGTGCTTCTCGAGGTACTGCCGCGTCATGCCCACCGCCTCGGTGGCGATGCGCTTGCCCGCCAGGTCGGCCGGGCCGCGAATCGGCGAGTCCTCGGGAACCGCCAGGACCCAGCGCAACGGCTTGCGGCCGACTTTGCCATACACCAGCTCGGCGACCTCGACCACGTCGGCGCCGGTCTCCACCACCCAGTCATGACCGGTCAGACCGGCGTCAAGGATGCCCTCCTCGACGTAGCGGGCCATCTCCTGGGCACGGATCATGATGCACTCGATCTCGGCGTCGTCGATCGACGGGTAGTACGAACGCGACTGGACCGTGATCTTGTAGCCGGCCTTACGGAACATCGCGATCGTGGTCTCTTCCAGACTGCCCTTGGGCAGTCCCAGACGCAGTACAGCCATGGGGCAAGCTCCTTACGCTCACGCCGATACGCCTCCCGAGGGCATCCCGGCACAGGCGGCGTACTTTACCCCGCCGACGCCGGAAAACAACGCCGC
>JAGVUW010000555.1 GCA_019136035.1 Verrucomicrobiota bacterium
GATGCGCGAGGTCTCGCTGTGGCCATGCCCGGAAGACTCCCGGCGCGCCTTCTCGTCGAGGATGTCGCTGACGCTCTCAACCAGCATAGATGGCTTTCCCGTTCAACGGCCGTCACGCGGCGGCCGGCAGATCCTTCACGGTACCGGTGCGCCCGGCCCTGGCGCGGCGGCTGCCGACGGCGGCGGCGCACCGCGACCCAGCTTCGGCGGCTCCGGGCCGAGCTGCAGGCGGATCTCCTGGCGGCCCTCGGTGTCGGCACGAATGACGTATTTGTTCTCGACCTTCCGCAGGACGTCGCGGATGGCGTCCGTATACAGCGCCACCAGCATCGTCTCGGGGTTCTTCCGATACTCCGCCAGGACGGTGAGGAAGTAGGCACTGTCGGCCTGCACCGACTCGACGATGCGGGTGCGGTAGGCCTTGGCCTCATCGATGATGCGGTAGGCGAGGCCTTCGGCGGCCGGGACGACCTGCGCCGCGTAGGTGTCGGCATCCTCGAGGAGCTGGCGCTGCTCGGTGGCGGCGTCGCTGACCTTGCGGAAGGCCGCCAGAGTCGCCGTCGGCGGCTGCAGCTCCACCCGGTTCACCAACTGCGCCTCGATGCCCATGTCCAGACGCGCGAGCTGCTCCTCGACCCGCCGACGGACGTTGTCGGTCAGGAGCTCCTTGGCTTCCGGATCGGTCAGGCTCGCCCGCGATGAGCGCAGGACGTCCTCGACACCCCAGGTGCTCATCTCCGCCAGAGCCGCGTTGGCCAGGATGTTGCGGATGATCGCCGTCGTGCCGCGCTCGATCGGGCGGCTGCCGTCGCTTGCCGGCGGGGTCTCGCTGTCGTCGTAGAAGGCGAGGTAGTAACGCTTGGCATCGCGGACGCGGTACGTCAGCGTCCAGACGGTGTGCACGATGTTGGTGTCGCCGGTGAGCATGTAGCCGTCCTGACCCGGCACCAGAGGCAGATTTTCGACCGCCGCGGGGTCCGGCGTCTCGATCTGGTTCGGGTTGACCCGGGGCCAGAAGATGGTGTCCGTCGACACCGAGAGGGCCTGCTGCGCCGGGACCTTCCGGACGTAATCCACCGGGTAGGGCCAGGCCCAGTACCAGTGGCCGCTCGTCAACACCGCCGTCGGGCCCTTCGCCGGGTCGATGACGCGCTTCTGCAGTTCGCCGAAACGGAACAGCAACGCCTCCTTGCCATCCTCAACGCGGAAGACACCGCTGAAGATCAGCCAGACGAAGATGACGATGATCAGGACGCGCAGGCAGAGGAAGAGGACGTGGAACATCCGCACCAGGGCCTGCACCCCGGCACCGGGCGCCTCGACGCCCGGCGGTGGTGTCTGGACGGTCTCTGCACTCATGGCTTGGCGGTCCCCGTGCTGCGCGCGGCCGCCGCCCGGCCGCCCGGGTCGATGTCGGTGGCGCCCTTGAGGAAGAGGTCGTAGGGCGGCGTGTTGGTGTCGACGACCAGGGTCGTCTTCTCCGAGAGCGTCAGGCGCAGGGCGTCGAGTTTGCGCAGGAAGGCCGCCAGCTCGGGGCTCTCCTGGAAGATGGCGTAGCTCTTCGCCGCTTGCTCGTCGCCCTCGGCGCGGATGCGCTTGGACTCGGCCTGGGCCCGCGCCACCGTGTCGCTCGCCTCGCGGTCGGCCTCGGCACGGATGCGCTGCGCCTCGCGCAGGCCCTGCGACAGGTACTCCTGAGAACGCTTCTCACGCTCGGCACGCATGCGCGCAAAGACCTTCTGCGTCACCTGCTCCGGGAAGCCGATGTGCTTGAAGCCCACCGAGACGATCTCGATGCCGTACTGCTCGCGCGCCCGCGGCTTTGCCTCGGCCAGGATCTCGGCCTCGATGTCGCCCAGGCGGGCCTTGCTCGGGTCGACATTGACCAGCTCCGCCAGGGCGTGCTGCGGCAGGACGTTGTTGCGGGCGCTGCGGACCAGGGCGTCCAGCTCGGAGGTGAAGTCGCTGTTCGGCGGCGGGAAGCTCTTGAAGAACAGCGCCGGGTCGGCCACCTTCCAGAGGACGAAGGTCGATACCACAATCTGGTTGTTGTCGCTGGTGGTGATCTGCTCGGTGCGGCCCCTCTTCAGCTCGTAGGTCTGCAGACGCCTGTCCGTGCGCCAGACTTCGTCAAAGAAGGGCAGCTTCCGGTGCAGACCGGCGTCATACACGATCACCTTGCCGTCAGGGCCCTCCTTCGCCTTGCCCAGACGCATCACCAGGGCAATCTCGGTCTCGCGGACCTGGAAGGTCACCAGGCCGGCCAGAAAAATGCCGACGACGACGGCCGCCAGGACCATCACCGGCCAGTGCTGCAGTACGGTGCGCTTATCGTTCATGGTTCTCCAACCTGCCTCCCGCCCGAGCGTCGGGCGCCATTGCTACATCCTGCTCAGGGCTGACCCACCGCGCTGGTATCGAGGTCGAGGAGATCCGGCCGCAGCTTCTCCTGCAGGTCCAGAATGAAGACCTCACGGCTGCGCTCGGTGGCCACGACGTACTTGCGTATGGCCGCCGCGTCGTTCTCCAGGATGTCCAGGAAGCTGTTCAGGACGAACATCCGGGGGCTGGCGCGGTAGGCCAGGAGCTGCTTGGTGAACTGCTCGGCCTCGGCCTCGGCGACCTGCCGCCGCTCGGTGCGGTAGGCCTCCGCCTCGTTGACCAGCGTCGCCCGCCGGCCCTCGGCCTCGGGACGCCGACGCGCCGCGTAGGCCTCGGCCTCGAGAACACGCTGGTGCATCTCCTCGGCGGCCCCGACCACCGCGTCGAACGAGGCCCCGGTCTCAACCGGCGGATGCAGGCCCTGCAGCCCCACAAAGACGACCCTGACGCCGAGCTGTACACGGTCCGCCGCCGCCTGGATGCGTTCCTGCAACGCCGCCGCCGCCTGGGCGCGCTCGGAGCCGAGCAGGCGGTTGAAGTCCGCCTCGGCGAGGTAGCGCACCACCTCGCGCGTGGCCAGGGAGCGCAGCTCCTCGCGGGCGTCCTGATGCAGGTAGGCATAGCTGTAGAGGTCCTCGACCCGGAAGTACAGCGGGATGTCCGCCGCCATCAGCGAGGCGGTCACCTGGCCGACATCGCCAGGGGTGCCGCCGGCGCGCGGGTCGCTGCCCACCAGGAAGTCGACCTCGCTGGCGTAGTGCTGCGTACTCCAGACGATCACCTGGGCTTTGTGCGGCCCGGCCGGGTCGGCCGGCTTCTTGGGTGCGTCATGGCCATGGCCGTCGTCCGCGGCGGTGGCTTCGGTCGTGCCGCTGTCTTCACTCTCGTCGTAGCCGATGACGACCTCCTGGACCTGCTCTACCGGGAAGATCTGGATCCGCGACAGGGGCCACGGCCACTTCAGGTAGAAACCGGGCGGCAGAATCTCGGCGCGGCCGTCGGCGCCACGCTCGACCCGCCCGAGGGTCTCGCGGATGCCGCAGTCGTACGGCTCGATCGTGACCAGACTCGTCAAGAGCCACAGCAGCAGGACCATCGCCACCGCGAAAGGCACCACAGTGCGCTCGAGGAAGCGGTAGAACCACACCTCGGAGACCTCGAAGCCGAACTGGTAGTCCAGCGAGGCGGCGACGTTGCGCGCGACCCCGCCCGGCTCGGTGAAGAGCGACAGAATGCGGCTCTCCGGCAGCGGACGCTCGCCCTCGCCAGGCATGCGCGGACGGTAGAACTCGATGACGAAGCTCAGGACCAGCTCGACACCCAGAGCCCCGAGGAGAATCGCACTCGCCTGCGCGGCGCGGTAGTCCACGACCAGCGTCCACTTGCCGAAGTGCTCGCAGAGCATGACCGCGGCGCCCAGCCCGAAGAGCCCGCCAACCAGGAACATCCAGCCGCCTGCCGGGCGCAGCCAGCGGCACCCGGCCTCGCGCGAAACGCCGATGAAGTAGCTCCCGCAGATCGCCGGGAAGAGGCCCAGAATCACACTCAGCGCCGCCATCGAGAGCGGGTTGCGCGCCACCGGGAAGGCCGGCTGGGACGACCAGGCGCGCCAGAGCAGCACGGTCACGGTCACCAGCGCCAGGCCCAAGAGAATCGTGAAGAACGGCACGCCGTACTTGAGGAAGTGCTCGTGGCTCCGAGCCGCCAGGCGCGCGGCGTCGTCGGCGTCCTCAAAGAGCTCGGTGGAGGCGTGCGTGCGGCGGAATTCGGCAACCTGTTCCCGCTCGACGGCCTCGCGCCGCGCAATGGCCGCCCGCGCCGCCGCCAGGAGACTCAGAACCGTCACCACACCGGCCGCCAGAACCGCCGGGACCATCACCGTCGCCTGCGCCGCACGGGCCAGAAGGGCACCCAGACCCACCACCGACAGGCCTATGCCCGCAGCGATGACGCCGCGTCTCGGTTGCCCACGGCCAGGACACGAGGATCACCCCCCGCACGGGCCGCAGTCGCTAAGTTTAGCGCGGCAAAAGGATATCGCAAGCCTTATTGGAGCGCTCGAAGAAGCGCTCCCGACGCGCCCGCTATCTGACCCCCGGAGGCCGTCGAGGTTGCACCACCGGGGCGGTTTTTGCTCCGCCCCTCGTGCCGTGTCTCGCCATGGTGCTCACCTGACGCGCGCGCCTGGCGAGCCGGCTGCCGCGGCGGCTGTGTCCCAGCCGCTCGGTCCCGCGCGCCGTGGGGCGGCGCCCGTGGCCGCGCTCGGTTGGCGCGGCCGACCGGCCCGTCGCCCCCCCCGTGGGTCCCTGGTGTCCCTGTTGTCCCTTGTGTCCCTGTCGTCCCTTGTGTCCCCGTTGCCCCTTGTGTCCCTTGTGTCCCTGGTGTCCCTTGTGTCCCTGGTGTCCCTTGGGTCGCTGTTGTCCCTGGTGTCCCTTTCGCGGCCGCTGCCGGCATTGCCGGACATGCCTTGGCTGGCCATATTGCCGAGCGGACCCGGCACCCTCGGCACCGACCGGGTCCGCACGGAGGTGCCCCATGCGCAGCTATCGACAGGAACTCTGGTTCGAGTCGCCCCGGCGCCGTAAGCGCGTCCTGGTCAAGATCATCGGCGAATAGAGGACAGACGCCGCCTCCGAACCCCCGTGCCGCACGCGACCGGTGGGGGCGGGCGCGGCTTGTGAAGCCATGGCCGTTGCCCGTGTAGTCACCGATCTGGGACTCGATCGCGAGTTCGACTACCTCGTGCCTGACAGCCTGCACGGGCAGGTGCGGCCGGGCTCGCGCGTCGTCGTGCCCTTCGGTTCGTCCACGCGCACCGGCTACGTCGTCGGCCTGAAGGAGCGCTCGCATTACCCGCGCCTGAAGCCCATTGCCGGCCTCGCCAGCGACGGCGCCCAGATCCCCGTCAACCTCCTGCGCCTCGCCGACTGGCTGGCGCAGTACTACTGCTGCCCCCGCGAACACGCCGTGCGCGCCATGCTGCCGGCCGTCGTGCGCGGCGGCCAGGTCCGCAGCAAACGCCGCGCCTTCGCCTGCCTGGCCCCCGCCGCGGCCCAGCAGAAGGGCGATGTCGCCGACTCGCTCACGCCCCGCCAGCGCCGACTCCTCGAGGCCCTCATCCGACAGGGCTCGCAGCCCCTCGCCGACCTCTGCCAGGCCAACGGCGTCACCAGCGCCGTCGCCAAGGCCCTCGTCGCCAAGGGCCTCGTCGTCATCGAGGACCGCGTCGTCGCCCGCGACCCCTTCGCCGAGGATGTCGTCCTGCCCACCACGCCCCTGAACCTCAGCGCCGAACAGGCCGCCGCCCTCGCGGCCATCGGCGAGAGCCTCGCGGCCCGGGATGGCGCCGTCATCCTCCTGCAGGGCGTCACCGGCAGTGGCAAGACCGAGGTCTACCTGCAGGCCATCCAGCACTGCCTCGACAGCGGCCGCGAGGCCATCGTCCTGGTCCCCGAAATCGCCCTGACCCCGCAGACCTGCGAGCGCTTCCGGGGCCGCTTCGGCGACCGCGTCAGCGTCATGCACAGCGGCCTCAGCGACGGCGAACGTTTCGACGAATGGACACGCGTCCACCAGGGCCGCGCCGCCATCGTCGTCGGCGCCCGCAGCGCCCTCTTCGCGCCCTTCCAGAACCTCGGCCTGATCGTCGTCGACGAGGAACACGAGAGTACCTATAAACAAGAGGAATCGCCGCGCTATCACGCCCGCGATGTCGCCGTCGTCCGTGGCAAACTCGAGCACGCCACCGTCGTGCTGGGATCGGCCACGCCCTCGCTGGAGTCCTACCAGAACGCCCTGAACGGCAAGTACCGGCGCGTCCTCCTGACACACCGCGTCGACCACTGCGAAATGCCCACCATCGAGCTGGTCGACATGACCGCCGAGGCCGCGATGCAAGGCCAGGCGCAGATCTTCTCCCGGCGCCTCCAGGCCCTCCTCGAAGACCGCCTCGGCCGCGGCGAACAGACCATCCTCTTCCTGAACCGGCGCGGCTATGCCACTCAGTTCATGTGCACCTCCTGCGGCTTCGTCGCCGCCTGCCCGGACTGCGAAACAAGCTACACCTACCACCGCCGCGACCAGATGCTCTGCTGCCACCTCTGCGGACGCATCCTCCAGGCCCCGAAGACCTGCCCGCAGTGCGGCAACCCCGAGGTCCGCTACTCCGGCGTCGGCACCGAGAAGATCGAGGTCGTCGCCCAGATCCTCTTCCCCAGAGCCGTCATCGCCCGCATGGACTCGGACAACATGACCACGCGGCGGTCGTACAGCGACACCCTCGAGGCCTTCCGCGCCGGCCGCGTCCATGTCCTCATCGGTACCCAGATGATCGCCAAGGGACTGCACTTCCCCAACTGCACCCTGGTCGGCGTCCTCAACGCCGACCTCGGCCTGCGCCTACCCGACTTCCGCGCCAGCGAGAGGACCTTCCAGCTCCTTACCCAGGTCGCCGGCCGCGCCGGCCGCGGCGAACGCGCCGGCCATGTCGTCGTGCAGACCTACAGTCCCTACCACCCGGCCCTCCAGTTCGCCCTGCAGCACGACGTCGACGGCTTCTACGGCGAGGAACTCCCCGACCGCGTCGCCCTTGGCTTCCCGCCTGCCACCCACATGGTCATGATCCACGTCCGCGGCCCCGAGCCGGCCCAGGTCGAGGCCACCGCCGCCGAGATCCTCGCGGCCCTCCAGCCGCGCCTCGCTCCCGAGGTGAAGGTCTCCGGCCCCCTCCCGGCACCGATCGCCAAGATCCGCGGACAGTACCGCTACCAGATCACCCTCCGCGGCGGCAATATCCGCACCCTCGGACGCCTCCTCCGTGAGGCCGTCCTCGCCCGACGCTTCGCCAAGGACATCGAGGTCGCCGTCGACGTCGACCCGCGCTCCCTCCTCTGAAGCCCCCCCGGCGCCGCACCGCCTGGGCGGGGCTATAGTGCTCCCCTGTAGGCCTGCCCACGACGCCCCCACGGCGACACGGGCCGGCCCAGCGCTCACCACCAGAGGCTTCGAGGCCCCATGAACCGCGATACGGCACACCAACGCCTGCAGCACCTGCGCCAGGAACTCCGCCGACATAACCGGCTCTACTACATCGACGCTACCCCCGAAATCAGCGACCGCGACTACGACCGGCTCTATGCCGAGGTCCAGGACCTCGAACGCGAGTTCCCCGACCTCGTCACCCCCGACTCGCCGACCCAGCGCGTCGGCGGCGAGCCCATCGAGGGCTTCGTCACCCGCCGCCACAGCATTCCCATGATGAGCCTGGAGAATACCTACAGCCCCGACGACCTCAGGCGCTTCCACGAGTACGTCCGCCGCGGCCTCGGCAGCGACAGCGTCACCTACGTCATCGAACCCAAGGTCGATGGGGTCAGCATCTCGGTGCGCTACGAGGATGGCGTCCTGACCCAGGCCCTCACCCGCGGCAACGGCACCGAGGGCGATGACGTCACCGTCAACATCCGGACCCTGCCCAGCCTGCCCCTGCGCCTCGACACCGCCGCGCCGCCGGCGGTCCTTGAGGCGCGCGGCGAGGTCTACATGAGCCGGGCCGGCTTCGCGGAACTCAACGAGCGCCGCGAAGCCGCCGGCGAGACGCCCTTCGCCAACCCCCGCAATGCCACTGCCGGCACCCTCAAGCAGCTCGACCCGCGCCTCGTCGCCGAAAGACCCCTCGACTGCGTCTTCTATGCCTTCGGCGAGGTCCGCGGTCTGGCCGTCACCACCCAGATCGAACTGCTCGAGGCCCTCCGGCACTTCGGACTCCGCACCCAGGGCAAACCCGCCGTCGCTCATGACCTCGACGGACTCTGGCACGAAATCCAGGCCCTCGGACAGCGCCGCCATGAGTTCCCCTACGATATCGACGGCGCCGTCATCAAGGTCAACGATTTCGCCCAGCGCGAGGTCCTCGGCGCTACCGCCAAGGCGCCCTCCTGGGCGCGCGCCTTCAAGTACGAGGCTGAGCAGCGCCAGACCGCCCTGCGCGCCATCACCATCCAGGTCGGCCGCACCGGCGTCCTCACTCCCGTCGCTGAACTCGAGCCCGTCGCCCTGGCCGGCTCGACCGTCAGCCGCGCGACCCTCCATAACGAGGATGACATCCGCCGGCGCGATGTCCGCATCGGCGATACCGTCGTCGTCGAGAAGGCCGGCGATGTCATCCCCGCCGTCGTCGGCGTCGTCCTCGAACGCCGCCCGCCCGCCGCCGTGCCCTTTGACTTCGCCGCACACCTCCAGGGCCGCTGCCCGTCCTGCGGCGAGCCCGTCCGACGCGACCCGCTGTTCGTCGCCTGGCGCTGTGAGAACCTCCAGTGCCCGGCACAGAGCGTG
>JAGVUW010000094.1 GCA_019136035.1 Verrucomicrobiota bacterium
GTCTTCCTGGCGGGGATCTTCGTGCTGGCCTATGCCATGGACCGCTTCGGCTGGGTCAAGGCCATCGCCGACGCGATTGCGGCGGCGGTGGGCGACAACCGCTTCCTGGCCTACAGCCTGATCGTGTGGGTATCGGTGCTGGTGTCGGCCTTCGTTGACAACATTGCCTACGTCGCGCTGATGCTCCCGGTGACGAGCATGCTCTCGACGAGTGTAGGCGGTCCGCCCTTCCTGTACGCGGCGGGTCTGCTGATCGGCGCCTGTCTGGGCGGCAACATCACGCCCATCGGCGCCTCCTGCAATGTGGTCGCCTGCGGCATCCTGCGGCGCGAGGGCCGGCCGGTGGGCTTCTGGCAGTTTGCGCGCATCGGGCTGCCCTTCACCCTGGCCGCGACCGCGGCCGGCTATCTGTTCGTCTGGTTCTTCTTCGGCCGCTGAACGGATAGTCCCCACGGATATTCCCCACCCCGGCAAGCCGGTCTGGCGGACTATCCGTCAGAGGGCGCAACTGCAGAGGTAGGTGCCCCAGGCTGCGGCAAAGAGCGCCCCGGCCAGGCCGGCCAGGAGGGCCGTCGCGCCGGCGTAGACCAGGAGGCGCCGCCAGCCGACCACGCGGCGCAGGATGATCATCCCCGGCAGGCTCAGGCCCGGCGCGGTCAGGATCAGCGCCATGGCCGGGCCTACACCGACCCCCATGACTTTCAGCAGCGCCTTGGTGAAGGCGACCTCGGTCAGGATCGGGAAGTACATCAGCGCTCCGAAGGCGGCGGCGGCGAGACTGGCGGCGAGGCTGTTGTTGCCGCTGAGCCAGCGGGTCACGGTCAGGGGCGTGTGCATGGCCAGCAGGCCGATGATCAGGACGGCCGGGACGAGCACGGGCAGGACCAGGCGCAGGAGCTGCCAGGTCTCGTGCCGCCAGGCGCCGCGCTGCTCGCGGTTCAGGCCGCGCCAGGACAGCACCGCCACGCCCGCCAGGGCCGGCGTGGTCAGCAGCAGCCGCAGGCGCCAGGACAGGGCCATCGAGCCGATGATCAGCAGGTAGAGCAGCAGGCCGACCAGGAGGGCGGTCACCCGCCGGCTCGGGCCATCCTCGGACGGCGGCGGGGGCGCCGCGCCGGCGCCCTCGCCGCGGCCCTCGCCGAAGAGCCGCGCCATGATCACCCCCACGGCCACCGCGATCACCGACACCGCGACGGTGCGGAAGACCCCGAAGGGCAGCCCGATGACCTGGCAGGTGAAGATGATCGGCAGGAGATCCAGGGCCGGCCCCGAGTAGAGGAAGGCGAAGGCCGGACCGGTGCCGGCGCCGCGCCGCCAGATGCCGGCGAACAGGGGGACGACGTTGCAGGAGCACAGCGACAGCACGATGCCGGCGCCGACCGCGGCGCCGTAGGCCTGGGCCCGCGGCGCCTGCGGGCCCAGGAGGCCGAGGATGGACTGGCTCGGCACGAAGGCGGTGATTGCCGCGCCGAGCAGGAAGGCGGGAAGCATCACCGTCAGGGCGCTCCAGGTCAGGATGCAGCACTGGAAGATGTTCAGGATGCCATTGAGGGTCGAGGCCGGCACCCCCAGGTCGACCGTCACGACGGCAGCGCCACCGTCGTCGGCGGCGGGCGGGGCGGGCAGGGCGACCTCGAGGACCTCGTGGGCCGGGCAGATCGCGCTGACGGTCAGGTCGGACAGTGCCACCGTGGCGGTGTCGATGCTGGCGGTGAGCAGATAGCTGCCGTCTTCGCGGATGGGGGCGCTGACCGTCTGGAAGCGGTCTTCGTGGCCAGGCCAGCGCAGTTCGACCTCGCCGGCGGTCACCGGTCGGGTGCTGCCGGCCCGCGTCACCTGGCCGCGGATGACCAGGGCGCGTTCAGCGGCGCCGAGCGGGCTCAGGCCGACGGCGAGCATCGCGGCCGTGGCAAGCACGGCCGCCATAGCAGCGGGCCGCGGGTATGGCTGGGGCCGCGGGCGGCGGAGGTTGAGCATGGTCGGTTCCTCGGCTCTGCCGGGGGTCGTTCAAGGCGCCACAGTCCCCCAACGTACGACCTGGTGCGCCATTCGCGAGGGGCGCGGCGGCATCCAGCGTCATTTCATGCGTTCTTCACGGTTCGCGGGTGCCAAGGGCCGCGGAAGGGGACACTGGGGGACATGGGGCGGGGGACCATGGGACGCGCGGGGGTGCCGATGCGGCGGCGCTCAGGCGGTCCACGGACGGCGCCGCGGACCTACTGGCCCGTCGGGGCGGTGCCCGCCGGCGTCAGGTCGGCCACGAGGGCAGCGGCGGCCTCCATCAGGCGCTCGGGCTCGCCGCTGGCGACGCGGCACCAGGCTCCCAGGCCGACTTCGTAGCCGCCGCTGGCCCAGGCGGTGCGCGGCACCAGGTAGCCGACGCAGCCATTGGCCAGTTCGGCGACCATCGTCGGGGCGAACGGGCTGCGGCGGCGGAGTGCCATTCCATCGGCGCAGAAGACCTCACCCGGGAGGCCGACGATGGCGGCCGGGCCGAGGCGCATGGCCTGGATTTCGACCGGTATGGGCGCCGTGCCGAAGGCGACCAGGCGCCGGGCTTCGGCGAGCCGGCAGCGCTGCTGGAAGAGCCCGGCGTAGGATGGGTCTGCAGCCGGGAGGCCCCTGAGTCTGTCCTCGACCTCCTGCCACTCGCTCTCCAGGCCGGCCGGATCCGGCAGAGGCCGCGTGGCGACGGGCACCGTCACGGCGGCCGCCGCCAGCGGCGTGTCGTCGGGGCCGGCCGGGGTCGCGTCGTCAGCGGCCTGGATGATCGCGTCGCCGAGCCGGCGGCCGTAGTCGGCCACGTCGGCCCAGTCACGGGTGCAGCCCCGGCGCGGGTTGAGGTCGCCGGCGGCGCCCTGCAGGAAGACACAGCGGGCGCCGCCGAGGGCCGTGTCGACATGCCGGCAGGCGACGCCGGGGAAGTCTGCCGAGACCATGGGCTGGACCTGGACGGTGACCGCGTGGCAGGCGGCGTTGGCCAGGATGATGTCGGGGGCCTCGCCTCGGCAGAAGCGCAGGACGGCGACCTCATCGTCGACCGGGTGCGCCTCGCCGGCCGTCTGCAGGGCCGCGCGGCGGTTGATGCTGAGGCCCTCGACGCGCGCCCGGCCCAGCCGCAGGCTGGCCGGTCGGCGGTCCGCCCAGGCCAGCCGGATGGCATTGGCGAGGGCCGAGCCCCAGGCGTCGGCCCAGTCGAGGAAGGCGCTGTCCTCCCACAGGCGCAGGATGCCGTAGGTCTCCGGCACGGAATGCGCGTGCGTGGCCGCCGCCATGACCGCGTCAGGCCTGAGGGGCAGCCCGCGGCAGGCGCGCTCCCGGAGTTCGGCGATGAAGTCCCGGCCGGGTCCGAGGAGGTCGCGCGAGGTAGCGTTGCGGATGCGAGCCCAGGTACGGGATGGTCAGCGGCGGGGTGATGTCCACCGCGGCGGCGCCGGCCAGGAGGGCAGGGCGGTCCATGGTCATGCCTCCGTGTGCAGCCCGGTGGCGACCTTGTGGATGGCGCTGGCGATGTCATCGATGTCGTGTGGCGCCATGGCCTCGTGGATATCCAGGTAGATCAGCCGGCTGAGCAGGTCGCGGGCGCCGGGGCAGGTGGACTCGTCGTAGCGGACCTCGCGCACCCCGGGGAGGGTGTAGGGCAGGCCCGAGGTGCCGAACGTCTCGCGTCGCCAGCAGCTCTCGGCGCACTCGAAGATCGGCTTGCCGATGTACCCGAAGCCGCATGGTATACCCTCGGCCTGCAGGGCCTTGGCGAAGGCCCCGGGGGCCCACGGCGCCTTGCGGGTGACGGTGAAGCCGTACTTCCAGTAGGAATGCTCGGCGCCGTCGACCAGGCGCTGCGGCAGGATGCCGTCGACACCGCGGAGGGCCGCGGTCAGGCGCTCACCGAGGGCGCGCCGGCGCTGGACGACCCCGGGGAGCTTGCGCAACTGGGCCAGTCCGACGGCGCCGGAGAGTTCCGGCATGCGGTAGTTCGGCGCCAGGAAGCGGTAGGCGCGCGGGCCGGTGCCGCTGCGGGCCCAGCCCTTGTCCTGGAAGAAGGCGCCGCGTTCGGCGAAGGCCGGGTCGGCGGTGATCGTCATGCCGCCCTCGCCCGTGGTCATGTGCTTGCTGGACTGCAGTGAGAACACCCCGATGTGGCCGATGGTGCCGGAGAGCCGCCCGTGCAGCCGCGTCCAGTGGCACTGTGAGCAGTCCTCGATGACCGTCAGGCCGCGCCGGCGCGCCACCGCCATCACGCCGTCGGTGTCGCAGGGCGTGCCGAAGAGGTGCACCAGGATGACCGCCGCCGTGCGCGCGGTGATCTGCGCTTCGACCGACTCCGGGGTGACCGAGTAGGTCGTGGGGTCGACATCAGCGAAGACGGGGAGGCACTGCTGGTAGAGGATGGGGGTGATGGTTCCCAGGTCGGTGATCGGGGCCGTGATGATCTCGCTCCCGGGCTCGGGATTGAGCATGCCGAGGGCGACGTGGATGGCGGCCGTGCCGGAGGTCGAGGCGACGGCGTGCGGCACGCCATAGGCCTGAGCGAAGGCCGTCTCGAAGGCCGTGACCTTCTTGCCGCCGTAGCGGCCGGTGATCCCCGTGTCGAAGACGTCCAGGATCTCGCGCAGCTCCTCGTAGTCCCACTTGCGCAGCGCCGGGAAGGGCGCCGTCCGAACCGGCCTGCCGCCGCGGATGGCGAGTCTGTCGCTCATGGCGTCGTCTCCTCTGCCGTCGACTGGGGGGCGCCGGGGCGGCGATGTCTCGTCGCCGCGTCCCGCATGGCGAGCTCTGTGGACCACGTCATACAGTGCGCCGTCTTTCGACGAGAGCCAAGCGGCCGCGAGCCGGGCCAGGGCTGTCTGAGAGTCCGTTTCTGGCACCCCTTCAGCGCCCGCGGGGCGCAGTGTCCGCCCGATCATGTCACCATGGAAATCGCGGTCGATTTCCACAGGAGGGTGACCAGGCGAGCACTGACGCGATCTTCGATCAGCCCTGACTCGCCGGCGTGGCTCCCCCTGGGATCGCCACTCTCCCGAGTGGCTCCGGTTCTGCCCATCGGGAGAGTGGCGCGCCCAGGAGGTCCGCGGACGGCGCCGCGGACCTACCTGCCCGCGTCGGGCCTGGCAACCCTGGGGAACCTGGGCTATACTTTGCCGCGTCAGGGTCGGACCGGCTGAGGCGGCGATGTCGGGCACGGGCGCGACGGGCGTCCGGTGTGACGTTGCCTCGATGGTGTGTCCGGCCCGCCGGGTGCAGGTTCCGATGCGACCGCTATCCTTAATTAAGGATGACTGCCCTGCTGCCGCCGCTTCTGCGGTCTGGCCGCGTCGTCGCCGCTGTGGTCGCCTCCGGCGCCGTCTGGTGGCGTTGGCCGGTCTGCTCCTGGCGGTGCTGGTGCTGGTGCCGACGGCCCGTCGTCGCAGCAGTCCGCACAGCACGTGCGGTCTGGGTGCGACGTCTGAGCACGTCGCGCGCTCCCTGCTCATGCCGCCGCGGCTCGACCTGCCTGTGGATGGCACCTGTCGGCCGGATGCGTCCCACGTCGGGCCGGTCTGCCTGTGGGGGCGCGGTTCGGCGCCATCGCCGGCTGCGGCCCCTGCCGGTGTTCTCGCCTGCCCGCCCCTGCGGAGCCTCTGCCCCTTCCCCCTTCGCGTTTGAGACGCCAGGCCAGGCGTCGTGTCCCCGGCTGCTGCGCGTTGCCCTCGTTGGGTTCGGCGCGGTGGCGGTGGCCGATACCCGGTCGGGTCTGCGTGTCGCCCCTGTCCTGGCACCGTCTCCAAACCGAAGGAAGTCACCGATGTCTCCGCTTGACTCTTGTTCCGATTCCGCTGCCGGTACCCCTGCCGGCGGTGTCACCGACGATGGCCACTGGCGGATCCGCCGAAGGGGTCGTCTGGAGCCCCTCGAGGAGTGTCTGCGCCAGCAGGTCGCCGCCTATCAGCGCCAGTCCGGTGGGCTGGGTCTGGCGCAGGGCGTCCTGTCGGTGCAGGCGGCCACGCCGGCGGCCGCCGATGCCGCGGCGTCGGCGTGTGTGCGTCTGTTGCAGTCGTTGCCCGTGGCCTGGAGCGTCCTCCGTCTCACGCCGCGGGGGGCCGCGTCGGCGTCGCCGCAGGTGCTCCCGCATCTGCCGGCCGCGGCGGTGCTGACCGCGGCCCGGACGGCCGGGCTGCTGCCGCCGAGCCGGTGGGCCGCGGCCATGCCGGCGCTGCACCTGACCCTGTGGACGGTTCTCACCCTCGGCGCCGTGGCGCTGATGGCGGTGGATGGCCCCGCCGATGGCGCCTTTGGCCCGGGCTGGCGGCTCCTGGCCATCGTCGTGGCCCTCGCCGCTCTGGTGCTGGTGCTGCGCTGGCTGCGTCGTCGCCGCGAGGCGTCGGCGCTGCGTCGCTGCAACGACATCCTGCGCGGTGCGGTGGAGCCGTCGCAGCTCGACGCCTTCGCGCGGGCCCTGGCGGCACCGGCGCTGAACGCCCTGCCCAAGCCTGTCGCTGTCGTCATCCAGGACCCGGCCGCCCTCGACCCGCTCTCGCTCGACATCCTGAGCCACATGCGGCAGGGCACCGGCGCCACCGCCATCGGCATTGTTCACTGGATCGTCTTCCGCCTCGAGGGCGCCGACGCCGACGCGGCGGACGCCATCGTCGCCGGTGCCGGCCGTGGTGGCCCCGGCGTGCCGGTGGAGCCACCCGGTGTGCTCACCTGGCAGCCCCTGCAGGGAGGGCCGCAAGCATGACACTCTCCGATCTGCTGACGCCATCGCTGGTCAAGGTCGGGCTCGAGAGCGCCGACAAGGACGAACTCTTCCACGAGATGGTCCAGTTCCTCGCCGACGCCGGGCGCCTGCCCGACCGTGCCGCGGCCCTCAGCGCCCTCTATGCGCGCGAGGCGAAGATGAGTACCGGCATCGCGCCGGCTGTCGCCATTCCGCACGGCAAACTCACCGGCATCCGCGACACGCTCGTGGGGCTCGGCACCTCGCCCCGGGGCATCGCCTACCAGTCCCTCGACGGCGGGCCGGTCCACGTGGTGGTCATGGTCTTCGCCGAGGCCGGGAATCCGGGTCCGCACATCGCGGCACTGGCCGAGATCTCGCGGCTCTTCCTCGTCCCCGGCTTCACCCGGCGCGTCCAGGAGGCGCGGTCGCCGGACGAGGTCCTCGATCTGATCAGGAATGCGGAGTGAAGGGCAGCCGTGGCGGGGCCGGCGGCGTGTCTTGATTTTGGGGCTTGGGTCGCTTTATTAAGGCCCGATTGTACCCGACCGCGGAGAGGCGATGGGGCCTCTGCCGGTGTCTTGACGAGTCAGTCGTTTGAGGAAAGCGAGGACGAGAGATGAACAGGTTGCTGAGTCGGACGGTAGCCGGTATGGCGCTTCTGGCGGGGTTACCCCTGCTGGCGGCCGAGGCTGACGTGGCGCACATTTCGGCGGCCACCGGCTGGTGGTGGATTGCGCCGATTGCCTCGATCATCGGTCTGCTCTGTGCGGTCTACTGCTACCGCCTGATGATGGCGGCGCCGACTGGCAATGCCCGCATGGAGGAGATTGCCGGCTATGTCCGCGAGGGCGCCATGGCCTACCTGCGTCAGCAGTACAGCCGTGTCGGGCTGGTCTTTGTCATTCTGGTCGTCATCTTCACGGTGCTGGCCTACTTCGGGGTGCAGAATCCCTTCGTGCCGGTGGCGTTTCTGACCGGCGGTTTCTTCTCGGGCCTGTGCGGCTTCCTGGGCATGAAGACGGCGACGGCCGCCTCGAGCCGCACGGCGCAGGGCGCCGGCCTGCTCGACATCAGCCTGTGGTACCTGATTCTTGACAAGGTCGTCTACACCGCCGCGCACATGCAGAACGGCTGGGGCTTCCTGGTGCCGGCCGGCATGGACCACGGCCACAAGATGCTCGAGATGACGACCACCATGCTGACCTTTGGCATGGGCGCCTCGACGCAGGCGCTGTTCGCCCGTGTCGGCGGCGGCATCTACACCAAGGCGGCTGACGTCGGTGCGGACCTGGTTGGCAAGGTCGAGGCCGGCATCCCCGAGGACGACCCGCGCAACCCGGCGACGATCGCCGACAACGTCGGTGACAACGTCGGCGACGTGGCCGGCATGGGCGCCGACCTGTACGAGTCCTACTGCGGCTCGATTCTGGCCACGGCGGCGCTGGGTGCGGCCCTGCCCTCGGTGGCGGGCTTCGATGCGGTCAAGGCGGTGAACGCCCCGATGATCGTCGCCGGTATCGGCATCATCCTCTCGATCATCGGCATCTTCGCGGTGCGCTGCAACGACGACAAGGCCAGCATGATGACCCTGCTGAAGGCCCTGCGCCTCGGCACCTGGGGCAGCTCGGTCCTGATCGTGGCGGCCTGCGCCATCCTGGCGGCCCTCGGTGCGATCACCTGGGGCATGTGCGGCGCGGTCGTGTCCGGCCTGATTGCCGGTGTCATCATCGGCTACTCGACCGAGTATTACACCTCCGACGAGTACAAGCCGACCAAGGGCGTTGCCAACCAGGCCAAGATGGGCCCGGCGACGGTCATCATCGACGGCCTGGCCGTCGGCATGTTCTCGGCCGGCATTCCGGTGCTCGTGACCTGCGCCGGCATCCTGGCGGCCTTCGGTCTGTGCGGCGGCTTCACCAGCCTGCCCTCGGGCCTCTACGGCATCGGCTTTGCCGCGGTCGGCATGCTGGCGACCCTGGGCATCACCCTGGCCACCGACGCCTACGGCCCGATCGCCGACAACGCCGGCGGCAACGCCGAGATGTCCGGCCTGCCCGCCGAGGTGCGCGAGCGTACGGACGCCCTCGACATGCTGGGCAACACCACCGCCGCCACCGGCAAGGGCTTCGCCATCGGTTCGGCCGCCCTCACCGCCATGGCCCTCCTCGCCGCCGAGATCCAGGAGATCGACATCTGGACCAACAAGCTGAAGGACAAGATCGCGATGCCCTTCGACATGGAGGGCTACAGCCTGACCAACGACAACATCATGTTCTTCGTCGAGCGCTATAACCTCAGCATCATGAACCCGTTGCTCCTGACGGGCATGTTCGTCGGCGCCATGATGGCCTTCGTCTTCTGTGCCATGGCCATGAAGGCGGTCGGCCGCGCTGCCGGCGACATGGTCGAGGAGGTCCGCCGGCAGTTCCGCGAGAAGCCGGGCATCATGGAAGGCAAGGACAAGCCCGACTACGCGCGTTGCGTGCAGATCTCGACCAAGGGCGCCCAGCGCGCCATGATGGTGCCGTCGCTCCTGGCGATTGCGGTGCCGGTCGTTGCCGGCCTGGTGCTGGGCGTGCCGGGCGTCATGGGCCTGCTCGTCGGCGCCCTGACCTGCGGCTTCTCGCTGGCCTGCATGCTCAACAACGCCGGCGGTGCCTGGGACAACGCCAAGAAGCACATCGAGAAGGGCAACTTCGGCGGCAAGTACATGAAGAACGCCAAGGGCGAGTATGTCGATGCCAAGGGCAACGTGGTCAAGGACCGCGCCCTGGCCAAGAACCCGGTGCACGGGGCTGCCGTCATCGGCGACACCGTCGGCGATCCCTGCAAGGACACCGCCGGCCCGTCCATGAACATCCTGATCAAGCTGATGAGCATGGTGGCCGTGGTCTTCACCCCGGTGATCCTGCGCTTCTCGCCGGTGGTGCAGGGCTGGCTCGGTCTGGCGAACTGACCGCACCCCCACGCCCGCGGGTCCGTGCCCTCCGGCACGGGCCCGCCAGGGCGGCAGACGGCTCGGGCCCGTTCCGGTCGGCGATCGGGGCGGGCCTTTCTCATTCAGGAGGGCCTTCGTGGCCATGGCGGCACGCACCAGCTACGTCAACACCGTCAGCAGCGCCCAGGTCGAGCGCATCCGCGCCTTCCTCGAGGACCGCGGCTGGCGCTTTGCCGAGGCCCCCTACGCGCACTGGAAGGCCGATCGCGAGGGCACGAGTGTGGTCGCCTACCACTCCGGCAAGCTGACCGTGCAGGGCAAGGGCACCGCCGACCTGGTGCAGTTCTTCCTCGAGCCGGAGATCTTCGGCGAGGCCCGCTTCGGCTACGAGGAGGTGGTGGCGGCCGAGCAGAACCCGGAGATGTTCACCCCCCACGCCGGCATCGACGAGAGCGGCAAGGGCGACTACTTCGGGCCGCTGGTCGTGGCGGCCTGCTACGTCGACGGCGACAGCGCCCG
>JAGVUW010000776.1 GCA_019136035.1 Verrucomicrobiota bacterium
GTGACGGTCGAGGCCGGCCGCCGCGTCGGCCTGGGCGAGGTCGAGTGCCTCGGCCCGGAGGTGGTCCTGGCGAACGAGTGGCTGCCGCGCTGGCAGGCCGCCTGGATCTGGGCCGAGCCGTCGATGCTGATCGCCCGCCGCGAGCCCCTCCAGCGCTGCTTCCGGCGCAGCTTCGAGATCGCCGACCCCGGTCAGATTGCCGAGGCCTGGCTGATGACCTGCGCCTTCGACCGCCTGAATGGCTTCTGGGTCAACGGCGAGGCCGTCGCGGCGCACCCGGGATGGCACACGGGGTCGCTGCGGGAGGTCGTCGTCGTGCCCCTCGAGGCGAGGCTCTTCCGTGCCGGCGAGAATGTCCTCGCCGCCAGCGTCGACGACCTCTACGCCGTCGGCAGCCAGGGCCTCCTGGCCGAGGTCGAGATCGTCTTCCGCGACGGCCGCCGCCAGCGCCTGGGCACCGACGCCGAGTGGCAGGCCCAGGCCGACCAGGGCGTCGTGCCGGCGTGGCGCCTGCCCGGCCTCACCGACCGGCGCTGGGTGGCGGCGCGCCCGGGCGCCGGGCCGAACTCGCGCTGGCACTGGCTCTGGAATGTGCCGCGGCCCACCGTCGCCCCCGAGGACCGCTTCCGGGTCACCGGCCTGAGCCTGGAGCCCTCGCCGGCGCGCCCCGGCGAGGCGGTCCGGGTGCGCCTGCGGGTCGCCTGCGACCGCCCGCCCGCCCGCGGCTATGCCATGGTCGTGCTCCTCGGCGAGCGCTCATACTGGCAGAACCACGACCACGACCTCGGCGGCGCCTTCCTCACCCCCGAGCAGACCGGCATCGCGGCGTGGTCGCCCGGCGAGCACGACCTCGAGCTGACCGTGGCCCTGCCCGAGTACGCCCCGGCTGTTACGCCGGTACTCATCGCCCTGGCCACTCCGGAGGCCGGCAGCGGCCTCACCTGCGACCTCCCCGGCGTTCGCGCCGACGCCTATGGCCTGCACCTGGCGCTGCCGGTGCTCCGCGAGCACCCGCCGGCCGCGACCCGCCGCGGTGACTTCCCCGACTGCCGCGTGCGCACCCTCGACGGCAATCCGACCCTCTGCATCGACGGCGAGCCGGTGCCGCCGATCCTGTGGTCGTCATCCTACGGCAGCCCGCGCCGCTGGCACGCCTACGCCCAGACCGGCCTGACGCTGTTCCGGCCGCTGCTCGACGGCACCCCGGTCTACGCCGCCGGCCAGCGCGCCGAGAACGAGGCGGCGTGGTTTCGCGAGGTCGACCGCGTCCTGAATGCGGCCGTGGCCGTGGATGGGCGCATACGGCTCCTGCCGGCGGTGACCATGGACCCCGACCCGGAGTGGCTCTTCGACGAGCCCTCGGAACAGATGCTCGGCGGGCGTGGTTCGCTGGTCATACCCCTGGCGATGCAGGTGCCCGACCGCGGCCAGGTCCGGCCGACCTTCATGTCGGCGGCCTGGCGGCGCGACGGCGCCGCGGCCCTGTCGCGCTGGGTCCGCCATATGCGGCAGCAGCCGTACGCCGGCAATGTCATCGGCGTCTGCCTGTTCGCCGGGCGGGCCGGCGAGAACTACTGGGGCGGCAACGAGAGGAACCTCTTCCTCGACGCCGCCGGCAACTACGACGCCCGGCCGCGCGCCGCCTGGGAGGCCGGCGATGTCTCGATGGCGGCACGGCGGACCTTCCGCAACTTCCTCCTGCAGCGTTACGGCACCCCCGACCGCCTGCGCCAGGCCTGGCAGCGCCCCGCCGTCGACTTCGACGACATCCTCGACCCGGCACGCCTCCCCGCCGCCGAACTCTGCGACCTGCTCTGCTGGACCGGCAAGCGCCCCGAGGAGGGCTCGCTGCGGGATGCCCTGGCACCCGGCGTCGGCACCCTGCCGATGGACTACTTCCAGTGCTTCGCCGAGGCCATGGTCGACAGCTTCGACGCCTGGGGCCGCGCCATCAAGGAGGCCTCCGACGGCCGCCTGCTGACCGGCTGCTTCTACGGCTATGCCCTCAGCCAGCTCTACACCGCGGTGCCGGGCTTCCACGGCCATACCGCGGTGGCCGCCGCGGCGCGCTGCCCCGGCCTCGATTTCTTCGTCAGCCCCAGCGAGTACAACGAGGCCCGGCGCGCCGGCGAGCCCTACTGGGGACTGAACATCACGGACAGCCTGCGCCTCCACAACAAGCTCTGGGTCTATGAGATGGACACGCGGACCTACCTCGCCGAGCACATGCCGAAGACCTTCTCGCGCGCTGAGACCCTCGCCGTCATGCAGCGCGACGCCGCCGCGGCCCTGAGCAAGGGCGCCGCCTGGTGGTGGTACGAGTTCGCCAGCGGCCAGGGCGGCGCCGGCGCCCGCGAGTGGTTCCTCGATCCGGCCATCGCGGCCCTGGCCAGCGACCTCGGGCGGCTCTACCGCGACCTCCTCAGCCAGCCCGAGCGCGGGCCCTCAGCGCAGATCGCGGTCTTCTTCCACGGCGAGTCACTCACCGCCCAGGATCTCTTCCCCCCCACCGCGACCATCAATATCACCGCCGGGCGCTTCACCTTCCTCGACCAGATGCAGCGCCTCGGGGCGCCCTTCGACCTCTACAACCTCGCCGACCTGCCGGTCCTGCACGAGCGCGGCCTGCTCGACCAGTACCGCCTCTGCCTCTTCCTCAATCCCGTCTACCTCAACCCCACCGAGCGCGCCTGGCTGGATCTCTGCAAGGGCTCCGGGCGGACTGTCGTCTGGCTCTGGGCCCCCGGCCTGGGCGGTCCCGACCGCTCGCCGGATCCGGCCCACGTCACCACCACGACCGGCATACCCGGCGTGCGCTGGCTCAACCGCCGTGCCGTCCAGTCGTGGCGGCCGGTCGCGGCCGCGCACCCCGCCCTCGAGGGCCTGCGGCGCGATCAGGACCTGACCGCGGAGCCTTTCCCGGCGGGGACCACCTGGGAGCGCTTCGGCAACGAGGTCTGGCCGCTGGTGCATGTCGACGCCAGGGCCTGCGGCGACGAGGTCGAGCCGCTCGGGTACTGGGTCCTGGACGGCCGCCCTGACGAGGCCATGCTGGCGGTCTGCGCCCGCACGGCCGCCGCCGCGGATGGCACCCCCTGGACCTCGGTCCTGGCGACGGTGCCGCTCCTGCCGGCGCGCGTCTTGCGCAACCTGGCCGCGGCGGCGGGGGTACACCTCTACTGGGATGGCCCCGAGGTGCTCTTCGCCAGCCGCCACCTGGTGGCCCTCCACAGCGGCGCCGCGCCGGCTGCCGGGGAGCTTCGTCTGCCGCGGCCGTGCACGGTCCGCGAGGCCCTCGGCGGGGCGGTCCTGGGGCGCGACGCCACGACACTGCGGGTCGACCTCGCGCCCTTCAGCACCGCCATCTACCGCCTCGAGTGAGGCGGCGGTGCGCCGTGTCGCCCGGCGGCGGCCTTCAGCGCGGGGCCGCCGCGACCGGTATCGGCTCGGTGTGGACCGGCTCGGCCTCGAGGGCCTCGACCAGCCGGCGCGCCGTCGCCACCACCATGGCCTCGGCGCCGGGGCCGAAGGCGCTCGAGGCGACCTCGTAGCCGCCCTCGGCGTAGCTCGCTGCGTCGGGGAGGTAGCCGCCGCCCCAGTGCGTGTAGCCGTTCGTCCAGACGCGCCGGCCCGCGAGATCGTTCTTGATGCGCTGTCCGACCGCCGAGAGCAGCTCGCCCTGGCAGCCGAAGAGGTACACATCACCAATCCGCCAGACGCCCATGTGGAAGGGCGTCGGGCAGGGCTTCTCCGGGTCCTCCTTCGACGGCAGACTCACCAGCTCGACGACGCCCCCCAGGGTCACCGGCGCCGCCATCGCCTCCGGCAACGCCGCCGGGCGGTCCTGAGGCACCGGCGAGGCCGGCACCGCCAAGGCCGCCACCACGGCACGGCCCAGCTCGTGCCCCAGCGAGGCGATGAGGTCCGCCGGGGGCAGCAGGACCTCGCCAAAACGGCCGTCGGCGAGGATCGCGCGTGGCTTGATGTCGCCGCCGCAGCCCTGGAAGAACACCGGCTGCGCCCCCGGGTAGGCCGCGGCGAGCCAGTCGCGCGTGTACCCCGGGTAGTCGGTGCCGATCTGGTAGCCGGTCGGCGTCGTGCCGGTGAGCGTCGTGGGATGGCAGGCGTAACCGAAAAGCAGCGCGCGGACCTCCCCCGCGGCATCGCGTACCCGCAGGATAGGCACCTCCGGGTCGATCGGCTTGCGGGGCTCCGGACGCATGCCGCTGCAGGTGCCGTCCGGGTTGACCCGGCGACGGTTGATGCCCATGCTGCAGGACCCGACCGCGTAGTCGAGCACCGCCGGCTGCAGGTCGGCCACGGCCGCCGCCAGGAGGGGCTCCGTGCGCGCCGTGAACAGCGCCTCGTAGTCGAGATTCTGCGGATGCGGCTGGGTGCTGCCCAGGTGGGGGCCGTAGTGCGAGTGCGAGGCGTTGACCATGAGGTGCTGCGGCGGAATGCCGCTGGCCTCGGCGAGACCGCGCAGGCGGATGAGCTGGCTGTAGCTCACGGCGCAGAGGTCGAAGGCCATCAGCGCCACGCGGGTGTGGCCGTTGTCAAAGACGACATGCCCTCCGAGGGCCGTTTCCTGGCGCCGAAGCCGCGCATGACCACGGGGCCCTCCGGGGTGATGTCGGCGCTCGATACGCCGACCCGCAGCGGCCCCGGAGCCGCGGCGCAGGCCACGCCGCAGAAGATCGCCACAAGACCGGCCGCCAGCCAACGCCGCCAGAACCGGCACCCCGCCACTCGCCGCGCGCTGTCCATGTCGAAGGCCCCCATGCAACGCCCGCCGGAACGCCATCCGTCGGCCTACCATGGCGCCCGCGCCGGCGAAGTGCAACCGTGGCGCGCGCGCCGTGGCTTAAGCCCGGCGCGACCCCGGCTGCCGCCGCGGCGTGAAGGCACGCGGCGCACTGCCGGCTTGTGTGAGACATGGCGGTGTGACGCGCGCGGTCTTGTCGCAGACTTCCAGCCTGCCATGCGTCCTGCCCGATTTCCCAGGGCGTCGCCCTGGGCTGACGAATGATGCCCTTTCAGGGCGCCAGAACGGCGGGACGCAGGCAGGCGTCGCTCGCCACCGGTGTGGAGCGCGAGTGTCCACAGACGCGAATGCGTCCACGAGCCGCAACGGCATCGACAGCACAACGACGCGATGTTTCATACGAGGGTGACCGCGTGGGCGCTGCCGCGATCGTCGATCAGCCTTGGGAGGTCGGCGGGTGGCGTGGCCGGCGGCGTCCGGCGGGGTTACCGTAGGGCAGGCCGATAGGAACCGCTGCACAACCCACCACGGGAGGCGATTGATGTCATCCTGGCGTTACCCCTGTGTGCTCCTGGCGACGGCCCCGGTGCTCCTGGCCCTGCCGGTACTCGTGTTCACGGCCCGACGTTTCCGCCTGACGACGCTGGCCTACAGCCTCATCGCCCTGCACGCCGTGGTGCTGATGGTCGGCGGGCATTACTCCTACGCCAAGGTCCCCCTGGGGTTCTGGATGGCGGATTGGTTCGGCTGGACCCGCAACAACTACGACAAGATCGGCCACCTGATGCAGGGCTTCGTGCCGGTGCTGGTCACGCGCGAGATCCTGGTCCGCACCTCGCCCCTGCGCGGCAGCCGCTGGCTGGCGCCGCTGTGTCTGGCGATGGCGATGGCCATCTCGGCACTCTACGAGATCGTCGAGTGGCTGGCGTCGCTCGCCGACCCGGGTGACACCGAGGCCTTCCTGGGAACGCAGGGCTACGTCTGGGACACGCAGACGGACATGGCCCTCTGTCTGGTTGGCGCCGTCCTGGCGCTGGTCTGCCTGAGCCGCCTGCACGACCGCCAACTGGTTCGGCGGACCGGATTGCCAGGGCCCGTCGCATCGGCACTCTGACACAACCCCCCTTGGGGTTGGACGGCCCGAATGGGGACGGAACCCAGGGTAGCGGCTACGCCGCAACCCTGGGCTGAGGGACGCAATCCCCTTGGGGTAGAGGGGCCGCGCGACGAACGCCCTCGTCTGGACCTCTCCACGGGGAGATCCACGGCAGGCGAGGCGGATGGCCCCCGCTGTCATCACCGGAAACACGCGGTTGCCGTACGATCCGTCAGGGCGCGGCGTCGATGGCGCCGGTGAGATCCGCGCCGGCGGCGAGTCTCCAGGTCTTCCCGGCGTCGTCCGACACCAGCAGGGCTCGCCGGCCGCCGAGGTGGTCGGTGCGGTAGAACCAGTAGGTCGACCAGTAGTCGTAGGAGAGGAAGAGCCGGCCGCGCCGGTCGATGGTCAGGCGGTGGTAGAAGACGCTGTAGTCGGTGAACGGCGCCAGGATGACGGGCTGCGGCGCTGACCACGGCTGGCCGGCCGGCTTGGTCATGTGGGCCAGGCAGGCGGCACTGCCGCTCGGGAAACGCTCGGGGCGCTGCTGCCAGAGTCGGAAGACGAGGTGGAGGGTATCGTCGCGGTCGCAGACCAGGCCGACGTAGGTCTGGCTCAGGTTCGGGCCGACATCCTCGGTCGTGGTCCAGCCGCCGGCGCTGTCGTTGGGCTGCAGCGAGCGGGCGTATTTGAAGGTGCGTCCGTGGGTGCCGACGAGGGCATGGAGGTAGCCCTTGCTGTCCATGGTGATGCAGGGGGTGTTGTGCACGTCATTGGCCGGCGGGCCATAGCCGATCAGGGCCGGCTCGCTGAGCGTCCGTGTCGTGCGGTCGTAGGTCGCCACATAGGTCGGCACCCCGGGCGCCTTCGCCTCCGGGTCGGTGGCCTCGGCCCAGATGACGTGCACCCGCGCGCCGCGCGACACGATCGACGAGGGTATCCCGGAGTGGTCCGAGATGCCGATGCTCAGACGTGAGATCATCACCGGCTCGCCGATGACCAGGCGGCCATCACGATTCTCCGGGAGGAAGAGCTCGAGGTCGTTGACGCTGCGCCAGATCAGCTTCGGGTCCGTCGCCGTACGCGTAACGCGGACGAATGGCGGCGGGCCGTCCGGGAGGTTGTGCCCGGAGAAGTTCTCGAGGTCGAAGTGGCCGCGGCCCTCGAGGGGCGTGGCTGTCGCCGCGGTGCCGCCAGCCGGCACGTGCAACAGCGCCGGTGCGCCCTGGAGCGATGTCAGGGCATAGGCACCGCCGGCGGCATCGAAGGCGACCTTGCTGCCGCGCATGGCGCCAGGCGCGACGCCCGCGGGGAGGCTGACCTCGGCCGGCCGCCAGGCGTCGTTGCGCCAGGACAGGAGGCTGTCGGCAGTCAGGACGTAGGGCCGGTTGGCGGGATCGAAGTACACCTGGCTCGCCGTCGGGTAGTCCGGCAGGTAGCCGAACTGCTCGTTCTCATGACGGTACGGGGTCAGCACCAGCGGCGGGGTCATGGCCGACGCTGCCGGCGCCGGGCCCGGCCGGAGGGTCAGGGTCGAGTAGGTCGTGAAGGACCCGCGCCGCGCCCGCAGCCGGCAGTTCCACTCGCCGGCAGGCTGACGCAGACGCACCTGGACCGTCTGGGCCTGGCGCGGCTCCAGGGTCAGGCGTGTCGCCGAGAGCTCGGCGGTGCCGGGGGCGGTGCCGGGCGGGCACTCCAGGCTGAGGTCGACGGTAGCCTTCTCGAGGCCGTTGTTGTGGACGCGGAAGTCGATCTCGCGGGCCGTACCGGGCTGGCCGTAGATCTGGCGGCTGTACGGCGTGAGCAGCCAGCGCGATTCGTGCAGTGCGAACCACGACGAGGCGTCCGGGGTCCAGAGCGACAGATTCGGGTAGTCGTCACGCTCGTCCCAGCGCGTCACCCCGTCGATGGCGATGTCGGCGTAGTAGCTCGGGAAGCGCAGCCGCCAGGGCGCCCCGGCGCGCGGCCCGGCCGGGAAGGCGTGCGTGGCATTGCCGTTGGCATCCGGGGCCAGGGTCGCCAGGACCGTCCCGGCGGCGTCGACGCAGGTCACCGCGCCGGCCTGGACGGGGAGGCTCCGCAGCTCGATCGAGAGGGCATCCGGCTGGGGCCAGAAGCAGACCTCGCCAGGGCGGTCCGGGCTGCCGAGGACGATCGGCTCCTGGTGACGGGCATCGCGGTGGCCGCGCGAGGTCTCGACCAGGTAACGCGGACAGTTGGTCCGGAAGCCCCAGCGCATGTCGTTGCCATAGCGGTCGTTGGCAGCGCTGATCATGAGGCCGTAGACGCCCTCGTTCGCCACGGCGGTGCGCAGCTCAAGGGTCTGCAGGGGCGCCTCCGCCGAACCGGCGGGGAGCCACTCGTCGGCCAGGACCGCCCGGTCCGGACCGAACAGCACGGCCCGCACCCAGGTCGGACGCTCCGCGCTGCGGTCGCGCTTGTGGACCTCGACGCGAAGCTCGCCCGGCGCGGCCAGGAAGTAGACTCCGCCGCAACCACCGACAAGGAGGACCGGTTTCTCTTCACTCATGGGCTCTTGCTCCGCTGCGACTGCCGGCCGGGCACCCAGGCAGGCGACCAGGCCCGCCGCGATCCACCGACCGGCCCGCCGCCACAGCCGGCCGCCACCCGCACGGCGGCAGCCTCGGGCGGACTCGCGAATATTCGGGTGCGTTGCTGACATGGTGTCCTCACTGCAGAAAGCCACAGCCCCCGCGCCATGACCGCGCCGATACCACAGGACCCCATGGGACGCCGCTGGCCCTCCCCGCGCGCCGGCCCCCGGACAGGCCCGGGGCTACAGGAGGCGCTGTTCCGGGACGCGCGGCGTCGGCCGGTCCACGCGCCGCCGGGTCCTCAGTTGGGCGCCCAGAGATTCGGCGTCGGTGCCGGGGTGCCGGCGCTGGTGATCCAGGTCGAGTACTTGCCCATCGACAGCCACTCGCCGTGGCCATCGCAGAAGACCAGGTTGGCGCCGAGGCTGTGGCGATTGGGATCCGGCGGGACGCCGTTGTCGCTCTGGTCCGGACTCCAGTCCATGAGGTAGTACCCATTGCCATTGCTCTGCAGCAGGCCCGAATCGCCGACCATGATGCACGTGGAGGGCTTGCCGATCTGGGCAATGGCCAGGCTCTGAACCGGCTTTGCGAGCCCGTAGGCGATGCGCTGCGTGATGTTGTTGGCGCCGGTCCAGACCCAGTCCGTCGCCGAGGGGCAGGTGAAGGTATCGAGGCTGTTGAGGTAGGTCCTCGTCAGGTGCGGCCAGGAGTAGTACTTGCCGGTGGCGTAGTACATGACGTAGGGGACCATCTTGTCGCCATTGTCGTCGTTGTACATGAGGATGCTGAGACCGATCTGCTTGACGTTGTTCATGCAGGAGATGGTGCGCGCCTTCTCCCGCGCCCGCGACAGGGCCGGCAACAGCATCGCCGCCAGGATGGCGATGATGGCAATGACCACCAGCAGCTCGATCAGCGTGAAACCCCGACGACGAACCTTGCCCATGGCGTGCGTCCTCCTGGTACGACAACGGAGAGTCTGTACTCACAAATCAAAACCCCACACCATAGGCCGCCGGCCGCCGATGGCAACCCGCCCCGCGGCGCTGCGTGCGGCGTTTGAGCCCGCGCTGTCGGCGGTGTACGGTGTTCCGAGGGTCCCGAAGGCGGCCGTGCCGCCTTGACGGTGCGGCCCCACGGGTGGCCGGCCGTCGGCGGCGTCTCCCGCCGCGGCTGGAAGGGTCCCTGCCGAGCGGCGTGTGCCCGTTCAGGGCATGATACGGGGGGTGCGTCTGCTATGAACGCGCGTGGGGCCA
>JAGVUW010000278.1 GCA_019136035.1 Verrucomicrobiota bacterium
CTTCAGGGTGATCGTCTTGCTGCCGCGGCCGGGGATCGAGCCGAGGTCCCAGGTCATGACATTGCCGGCCTGAACGCCGTTCGGCGTCGAGCTCTTGTAGGCGATGCCCTGGGGGATGGTGTCGGTGATCACGACCTCGTCGAGCTCGCAGGGCGTCAGGTTCGTCGCCTTGATGGTGTAGGCGAATTCCTGGCCAACGGCGACTTCAGCCGGCGCGCTCTTCTCGAGGAGCATGACGCTGCTGGCCTCGGCGCCGGTCGGGATGGCCTGGCGCGTCACGATGTTGGCACCGTCACGGCCCACCACCGGGCAGCCGGTCGAGGGCGCGAGAACCGGCGCGGCCTTGGCGACAGGAGCCGCCTTGGCGACCGGCGCGGCAGCCGGCTTATCCAGCGAGCAGCAGCCAGAAACAACGACCAGCGCGGCCGCGGACACCGCAGCCCCCCACGTCTTCATCCACCCCTGTCTGCTGTCCATACTCATCTCCTTTTCCGTCAGTTGCCTCAACCCGCCGCACCGACTTCCCCGCGGATGGCGCCTCTCGCCCGGGCTCATGCCCAGGCCGAACTACAGACTCCACTATACCGCGATTTGCCTGCTGTGCCAAGCATTCCCCGGCTTATGACACCGGCACCATAGTCCTATACCGCCGGCCGTGGCGCCCTCATTCGGCCAGCCGGAAGTCGCGCAGGAGCGACCGCCGCTGCCGCCAGTCGGGGCTGACCTTGACCCAGAGCCGCAGGACGGCCGGGCCGTCGCAGAGGCCGGCCAGCTTCTCCTCGGCGGCCGTCCGGATGGCCTTGATCATGGCGCCGCCACGACCGACGACGATGCGCTTCTGGCTGTCGCGCTCGACATGCAGCGTCGCCTGCACCCGCACCGGTGAGCCGCTGTCGAGCCACTCGTCGACGGTGACCGCGATAGCATGGGGGACCTCCTGGCGAAGCTGCTCCAGGCAGGCCTCGCGGATCAGCTCGGCGCCGATATCGCGCGCGTAGGCGTCGGTGACAGCCTCCGGGTCGTGGAGAAAGGGCCCCGCCGGCAAGGCCTCGCGCAGGGCCGCCAGAAGCGGCTCCAGGCTGGGGCGCTCCAGGGCGCAAAGCCTGAACACCGGCGCCTGCGGCAGGCGTTCGCGGTAGAAGGCCTCCTGGCGGGCCTGGTCGGCCGGGCTGGCGCGGTCCACTTTGTTCAGGACCAGGAAGACCGGACAGGCCGCCCGTGCCGCCCGCTCAGCCACGAGGAGGTCCTCCGCCCCCGGCGGCCGCGTCGGGTCCGCCAGACAGAGGATCAGATCGGACTCCGCCAGGACCCGGTCGATGGCGCTCTCCATGCACTGCCCCAGCTCGTGGGCGGGCCGGTGTACGCCGGGCGCGTCCAGGAAGAGCGCCTGCAGGCCGGGCGCCGAGTAGACTCCCAGGAAACGCCGACGGGTAGTCTGCGGCTGTGCCGAGACCGCTGCCAGGTGCTGGCCGAGGATAGTGTTGAGCAGGGTCGACTTGCCGGCATTCGGGCGGCCCAGCAGGCCGACGTAGCCCACCCGGCCCTGTGGCCAGGCCGCCTCCGGCTGTGTATCGGTCGTCGTCATGGGCGTGCGAACAGCGCCTCCAGGTCGAACTTCGAGAAGGTCTCCAGCGAGAACAGCGTCTTGGTGCGCTCCACCCCGGGGGCATTGGTCACATGCTGGGTGATCAACTGCGACAGCTCGACGTTGTCGCGGACACGGGCCACCGCCACCATGTCGTACTCACCGGCCACGAGGTGCAGCTCGGTGATGCCGGCGTACTGCAGGAGGTACTCGGCGGTCTGGCGGAACTGCTTGTCACGGACGCTGATGAGGACGAAGGCGGTAACCATGGGCTCTCCTTGGCTGAACGGATGGGCTCAGGCCGCAGACCGCATTTTTCCGGTGGCGCGGCCGGGAACTCGCCTCGTGGCGCCGGGTCTATCTGCACAGAAAGACGGCGTTGACAACCAAACAGCGGTTTCCACCCCGGCGGGTTTCCTCCTCCCCTCCTCCCTCTCTCCTTCCCGGCCCGCCGGGGCTTTCTTTTTTAACCGCGCCGTGCGACCTCCTCGACTGACAGCCGCCCCGGCCGTGGTGCTGGCGCGTCATCCCTGGCCGAGGCGACCGCGCCAGCCCACCTGCCTATACCCAGATAGCCCGCCGATGGCGTCTGTGCCAGGCCGCCGCAGACACAATCCTGGTCAGGCGTCGACGTCGACCTCAGCCGGACAGATCAGATGCGGGTCGAGACCGGGGTGGCGTTGCGGCAGGTCGGCACGGGTGGCGCGCCAGCCGCGGTGACGCAGGACGCCGGTACAGGGCGGCTCGACGTGGGCCGGCCCTGACAGGCGGACGTGGCGCGCGTCAAAGCCGGCCGGGATGGTCACCTGGCTGCCCTCGGCCTCCTGGCGCAGCGGCTCGACCCCGAAGACCTTCTGCAGAACACGGCGGCAGTCAGCCTGGATCTGCCGCGCCGCGGCCCCGACCTGGGCATCGCTGAAGCCCTCGAGGGGCTCCTGCAGGAAGTCGACCAGGCGGCCTTCGCGCTGCAGCAGCACCAGGGTGAACACCGCCGCGTCCGCCGCGGCGGACGGCGACTCGGTTACCGCCGCGGTGGTCGACGGCGACGGCGCGGCCGGCGGCGGCGAGGCCGCCGCAACCGGCGCCGACAGGAAGGCCGCCCAGCGCGCCGCCAGTTCGGGCGAACGCAACAGGCCCCAGAAGGCTCTCCAGGCCACACCGAAACGACTCATGGGGGCGCTCTCCTCACGTCCTCGCTGCATCAGTCATCACGCCGGAAGACGCCGGCGCGCATCAGGTAGTACAGCAGGGTCAGCAGGGCGCTCACCGCCGAGGCCACGTAGGTCATAAAGGCGGCGTTGAGGACCTTGCCCGCGTCACGACTCTCGGCCACCGTGACCACGCCGGTCTGCGTCATGGCCGCCTTCGCCCGCGCACTGGCGTCCCACTCCACCGGCAGGGTCACCAGCGCGAACACCACCGCCAGGGAGAACAGCAGGGCGCCGAGCAGGATGAGGTGCTGGCTCTGCATGAAGAAGCCCAGCATGATCACCCCGTAGGACAGCGAGCTGCCCAGGTTCGTCATCGGCACCAGAGCCGAGCGCAGGCCCAGGAGGGCATACCCGGTGGCGTGCTGGAGGGCATGGCCGGCTTCGTGACAGGCCACGCCCAGGGCCGCCAGCGACGTACTGCCATAGACATCCGGGCTCAGGCGCAGGGTCCGCTGGGTCGGGTCGTAGTGGTCGCTGAGGAAGCCCTGCGTCATCTCGATGCGCACGCCGCTCACCCCGGCACGACGCAACATGATGTCGGCCGCCTCGGCGCCGGTCAGGCCGCGCGCCGAGGGCACCCTCGAGTAACGGCTGAAGCGGCTGCGCACAAACATCGACGCCGACATGGCCAGGACGAGGCCAGGCAGAGCGAAGAGCAGGTAGGCTGGATCGAACCAGAGCATAGGCGAATCTCCGTAGCTATTCCTTTAATTAAGGGGGGCTTGGCGGACCCGCCGCAAAGCCTCAGGCATTGGACCCCGCCGACACCGCGAAGTGCCCGCGCCAGGACGCCTTTTTCGGCCCCGGCGGCGGCTGCGGCTGCCACCGCGGCGGGCAACGCGCCAATGTAGCGCCGCGAGGCGGGGTCGTCCAAGGTGGTCCACGGCGCCACCCGTGGACCACCCGGGCGCCGTCGGCGCCCGTCCCCAAGGCCCGACGTCCGACGCAGGCCGAGCCAAGGCTCGGCGGTCCCAGAGGAGCGGCTGGGGACAGACGCCGCTACAGCGGGGGCGCCGGCGCCCGGGAGCGCCGGGTCGAGCACGGCGAGACATCGCGCGCCACGTGCGCTGAAGGGCGAGTGGCCACAGACGCGAACGCGTCCACGAGCCATAACGGCGTCGACAGCGCCACAGCGCGATGCGTCAGGCGAGGCGCGACAGCAGCCAGAGGAAGACGCCGCCCCAGAGCGACAGGGTGGCGATGGCCAGGAGGTTGTTGACCACCAGGACCCAGGCCATGGCGGTCTCGTTGCGGCCATGCACCTGGCACATGACCATGAGGTTGGTCGCGGCCGGCACAGCCGACTCGACCAGCAGCACCAGGGCGAACATCGGGTCCGGCGGCAGCAGCCCCCAGTGTCGCAGGGCGAGGACGTAGACGACCCCGAGTGCCGGCATCAGGAGCAACCGTCCGCAGGCCAGGCCGAGGTAGGCGCGCACCGGCAGATCGCCGGAGTCGGCCGGAGTCTCGGAGAGGTTCGCACCCAGGACCAGGAGGGCGCAGGGGATGACGCCCTCGCCGACCACGTCGGCGGCGTCGATCAGGACCCGCAGCGGTGCCCCGGGCGCGACGAAGAGGCCATGCAGCCAGGGCACGACGCCGAGGCTGACGCCAATCAGCGCCGCGATGATCGGCGGCGACAGGAAGTGCTCTCGGCGCAGGGCGCGCAGGGGCTGATGCGCCAGGTACGGGTAACCGACGCCCCAGAGGCACGGCGACATGCACAGCAGGTACACCGAGATGTAGGCCACGCCGCGATCGCCGGCGCCCGCATCAGCCGCCAGCCACGGGGCCGTCGCCGCCAGGGCCGTCACCAGCGGGTACGGGATGTACCCGGAGTTCCCAAAGGCACTCGCGGCCGTCACCAGACGACGCAGCGACGGCGGCGGACGTGTCACCCACACTACCAGCGCGCCGACGCCGAAGCCGAAGGCCACATAGAGCAGCGCCGAAATCGGCAGCAGCGCCCAGCGCACCAGATTCGACCACTCGGCGCTGGCGCTGAGCTTGGCAATCAGCAGGCAGGGCAGCATCAGATGCAGAATCAGCCGGCTGAGGCTCCGGCAGAAGGCGCGGTCGATGACACCGCGACGCACCAGCCAGGTGCCCGCCAGGCAGATCAGCACG
>JAGVUW010000058.1 GCA_019136035.1 Verrucomicrobiota bacterium
CCCGGCCACCGGCGCCAGCCTGCAGCGCTTCAGCCGGAGGACGCCATGATCGGCTGCACCGAGTTCATACCGGCCTACAGCGAGCTGTTCAAGACCCTGCACCGCCGCGGCGGTGCGGCCGCGGTGAGAGCCTTCTGGGACTACCTCTCGGAGGCCTTCCTGACGAACCTCCGCGACCTCGTCGCCGAGCGCGGTCTGCGTGGCTGCTGGGACTACTGGAGCCACACCCTGAATGAGGAGGCCGCCGACTTCACCATGGAGCTGGATGAGGAGGCGAACTTCTTCCGCATCACCATGCACCGCTGCCCGTCCAAGGGGATGCTCCTGGCGGCACGGCACCTCGAGCCCTACCCGGACTACTGCGGGCACTGCGACGCCCTCTACCGCAATGTCCTCGAGCCCCTGGGCTACGAGTACGCGATCGACCTCACCCGCTGCGACCAGGCGGCCTGCACGGTGACCGTGCGGCGACGCCGCCCGCCCACGAAAGGACCGCCGCCATGCACTCAGCCCTGAACGCCCGCCGTCGCCGCGACGTCCTCCTGCCGCGGCGCGGCCGGCATGACGCCCTGGTGTGGATAACGGGAGCCGCCATGAGTCTCGCTGTCGTCTCTTCGGCATGGTCGAAGGAGGCCAGCCTCACCATCACGGCCCAGCAGCGGGCCACGGCCGTGCGCAACGCCGAGCGCTTCGAGTGGGCCCGGCAGGAGGTCGCCGCCGCCAAACGCGCCGCGGCGCCATGGCTGGCCCTCAGCGATGACCAGCTCTGGGACCTCATACCCAGCCAGGAGCTGCCGCGCAGCATCCACGTCTACAGCGTCTACGGCTCCAACCGCATCGCCCTCTGCCCGAACTGCCGCGAGGGCATCATCCCCTTCGGCAACTACCCGTGGCGTTACGACGTTGCCAAAAACCCCTGGAAGATCGAGTGCCCGAACTGCCACAGCATCTTCCCGAAGAACGACTTCGGCGCCTACTACAAGTCCGCCCTCGACGAGCATGGCTTCTTCCGGAAGGGCAAGGGCGACGCCAGCCTGCTGTTCAATGCCGAGCATCCGGATCCGGCCGACCCGATGCACCGCGCCTACGTCGATGACGGCTACGGCTGGACCGACGGCGACGGCACCCGCTGGGACTTCATCGCGGTCTACGCGCAGTGGGGCCTGTGGCAGGCCATCAAGGGCGCCATCTCCAGCCTGGAGCAGGCCTACACCCTCACCGACGACCCGGCCTACGCCCACAAGTGCGGCGTGCTCCTGGCGCGCCTGGCCGATGTCTACCCGGACATGGACTGGAACGCCATGATCCGGCAGGGCTTCTCGCACTCCTGCGGTGGCTCGGGCCGGGGCCGCGTCGAGGGCCGCATCTGGGAGACCGGCAATGGCACCCGCTGGGCTTTGGCCTACGACCACATCGTCGACGCCGTGCTTCAGGACAGCGACCTGGCGGCCTTCGCGGATGCCCGCCACCGCGCCCAGAACCTGGCGCCGCTGCCGACGCCGGCGGCCGTGCTTCAGCACATCGAGACCGGCCTGATCCGCGAGATCATCCTCGGGGTGAAGGAAGGCCGCATCCGCGGCAATGAGGGCATGCACCAGTCGACCATGATCGCGGCGGCCCTGGCCCTCGACAAGCCCGACGAGACCCCGGCCCTCATCGACTGGGTCTTCGCCCCCGGCGCCGTCAAGGACATCCCCGGTGACCCCAGCCGCCAGGAGGTCACCGGCGGCAACCTCGCTACCGTCATCGTCAGCACCATGGACCGCGACGGCCTCGGCACCGAGGGCGCCCCCGGCTACTCGCTCTGGGGCGCCTCGCTGCAGCAGGCCGCCGACCTCCTCGAGAACAACGCCACGTACCGCCACCGCAGCATTTACCGCGATTTCCCGAAATACCGCCAGTACTACCACGCGACCTGGCGCTGGAACTGCCTCGACGCGGCCACGCCGCCGATCGGTGACTCCGGCGCCGCCAGCAACTGGGGCCGCGTCACCCCCGGCGCCGAGCGGCTCCTGCGGGCCTTCGAGATCTACGGCGATGCCCCCCTGGCGCGCTTGGCATGGGAGCTCCTCGGTCGGCGTCTCGACGGGGTGCATGGCTCGATCTTCACGGACGACCCGGAGGCCCTGCAGCGCGCCGCCGCGGCCATCGTCGAGGGCCCCGAGCCGCCGCTGACGAGCCGTTTCCTCGATGGCTGGGGCCTGGCTATCCTGCAGGCGCCCCAGCGCGAGAACGGCCGGGCCCTCTGGCTCTACTTCGGCCGCAACACCGGCCATGGCCACCGCGATCGGCTTAACCTCGGGCTCTATGCTGAGAACATCGACATGCTCCCGGACCTCGGCTACCCGGAGTACGCCAGCGGCCGCCCGAAGGACGCGGCGTGGTGCCGCAACAACGCCTCGCATAACGTCGCCACCGTCGATGGCGCCAACCAGGTCTCGTCCTATACCGGCGCCCTGCTCGCCTTCGAGCCCGACGCGCCGGCGCGGCTCGTCGATGTCGCCAGCCCGGGGATCTACGCGGGCGTGACCACCTACCGCCGCAATGCCTGGATGGTCGACGTCAACGAGCGCTATAGCTACGTAGTCGATGTCATGCGCGTGCGCGGCGGCGGCAACCACACCCTGGCCTGGCATGGACCGCCCGGCGAGGTGACCACCACCGGCCTGAAACTCACCAAGCAGGAGGGCGGCACCTACGCCGGACCCGACATCGCCTTCGAGGAACTCGGCAAGGGCTGGCGCAGCGAAGCGGGCTACTCGTTCCTCTATGACGTGGAACGCGACGCCAGCCCGGCCGGGGCCTTCACCACCGACTATGCGGCCATCGACACCCGCGGCCGCATCGCGGCCGGACGCCAGCCACACCTGCGGATGCACCACCTCACCGCCCCCGTGAACGAGGTCGCCCTGGCCTCGGGCGACCCGCCGCAGAACAAGTCCGGCGCACCGCGCCGCCTGCGCTACGTCATGGCCACCCGCACCGGCACCGACCTCGAGTCGGCCTTCTGCACGGTCCTGGAGCCCTACGACAGCACGCCCTTCCTGGGCCGGGTGCGCCTGCTGTCGGTGGTCAGCGCCACGCCGGACGCCAACCCGGTGGCGGTCGAGATCACCACGGCCGACGGCCGCGTCGATACCGTCATCGCCTGCGAGAACCCCGGGCGGGTCGAGGTCGAGGGCGGCATCGTCCTGGAGGGCCTCTACGGCTTCCTCGCCTACCGCGGCGGCCGCCTCGAGCACGCCAAGCTCATGGCCGGGACGCAGCTAACCGGGCCTGACTGCGACCTGCGCTGCGAGCGGGCCGAGTACACCGGCACCCTCACCCGCGTCCTCGCCGAGGACCCGGCCAATCAGCAGCTCGAGCTCTCGGAGGCCCTGCCGGCAGGCCAGCACGCCGGCCGGACGATCTTCGTCGCCAATGACGGCGTCCAGGATGCCGCCTATACCCTCGCCGCACCCCCGCAGGGCCGCCTCGTCGCCCTCGGCGGCATCACCCTGGTACGCGGCTATGTCGACCCCGCCGACCCGGCCAAGGGCCTGCGGATGAACGTCGAGCCGGGGCAGACCTGGCGGGTGCCGACGATGGTGAGTCTGGACCGCACCGGCGCCGGCAAGTAGGTCCGCGGCGCCGTCCGTGGACTTCCCCGGGCGCCGGCAAGTAGGTCCACAGCGCCGTCCGTGGACCACCCCAGGCGCCGTCGGCGCCTGGGGTGGCGCGCCACTCGGCTCGTGCGACCCCGCGGGCGCCGTCCACCGGCGCCGGCGGGATGCCGAGCCGACGCTCGGCGCGCCCAGGGCAGCGGCCGAGGACGGCCGCCGCTACAGCCCGCTCACCGGCGCTGGAGGGCGAGTGTCCACAGACGCGAACGCGTCCACGAGCCGCAATCCCGGCGGCAAGTAGGTCGCCGGATACCCTGGCGCCGACGCTCGGCGCGGCCGGGGGAGGGCCTACCACTTCTTCGAGCGCTTGGAGGATGACGAGATGGCGCGGGAGAGGGTGTCCATCTCGTCGAGGACCGTGCCGGTGCCCTTGGCGACAGCCAGGAGGGGCTCTTTGGCGACGGTCACCGGCAGGCCGGTCTCGACCTGGATCATGCGGTCGAGGCTGCGCAGGAGGGCGCCGCCGCCGGCCAGGACGATGCCGTGGTCGATGAGGTCGGCGGCCAGTTCCGGCGGGCAGCGCTCGAGGCTGACGCGGATGGCCTCGACGATGCGGCTGACCGGTTCGGCCAGGGCTTCGCGGATCTCATCCGAGTCGATGGTGACGGTCTTCGGCAGGCCGCCCATGAGGTCGAGTCCCTTGACGTCCATGTTGAGGACCTGCTCGACCTGGTAGGCGCTGCCGATCTGGATCTTGATCTGCTCGGCCATGCGTTCGCCGATGAAGAGGCTGTACTGCCGCTTGAGGTACTGGGTAATCGCCTCGTCCATGGCATCGCCGCCGGTCTTGAGGCTGCGCCACTCGACAATGCCGGCCAGGGAGATGACGGCGACCTCGGTGGTGCCGCCGCCGATATCCACGATCATGTGGCCGGAGGGCTCCTG
>JAGVUW010000245.1 GCA_019136035.1 Verrucomicrobiota bacterium
GTACCCCGCCGAATGTCCGGCCGCCATCGCCGCGGGCGCCGGTCAGAGCGGCTGGGACGCAGCCGCCGGTACCGCCCACCCACCGGCGCGCAGGCGTCGGACAGAACGAGGCGAGAGATCGCCTCGAGTGCATTCCCCGTCAGAGTGCCGGCTTCAGCCGGAAGCGTGCCGTGTGCCTTTAGGCCGCGGCAACATCCGTGGCTGCGCCGGGCTGGAGCCGCGGCGCACACTGCCGCGTGAACGCGGTACTCTGACCCGGAGTGTCCGTAGCTGTGCCTCGACGCGACGTCTCCTACGAGCCTGGTGGGTTCCGGCCCGCGCCGACGCGGCCGTCGTTCCCCATGCCTAACGGCCCCGGCGGGCTTTTCTTAGCCTGGATTCTCCGCGAAGCGCGGATGCTTCGCTCGCAATCCACGCGCGCCGCACTGCAGAGCGGCGCACGTTTCGACGCGCGCCGCGTCGCGCTGCTTGCTCAAGGCTAACCCTGAGCAAGAGGCCGCAGGTGCCTCGCGTCGAAGCCCGGAGGGTGACCTGTTCAAGAGCCGCCGTGCGGCGCGTGAATAGGTCAGGTTAGGGTCTCGCGCGACGGCGTCAGCCGCGCCGGGCGCGTCCGGCGTCGACCTCACGGCGGAGGTCGTGGACGCGCGCCGTCAGCCAGGCCCAGTCCTCGGCGAGCATGTGGGCGCGGTCGAACAGCGGCGAGCCGATGCCCAGACCGGCGGCGCCGGCGGCCATGTAGGCGGCGGCGTTCTCCAGGCCGATACCGCCCGTCGGCAGCAGCGGGATTGTGTCCAGGGGCGCCTTGATGGCCTTGATATAGGCCGGACCCAGCGGCTCGGCCGGGAAGACCTTGACCATGCTGGCGCCCTGCCGCCAGGCCTGCACCACCTCGGTCGGCGTCAGCGCCCCCGGGAACAGCGCCACGCCGGCCTCGCGGCCGACCGCCATGACGCCCTCGTCGAGCATCGGGCTGACCAGGAACTGCGCCCCAGCCGCCAGGGCCAGGCGGGCCTGCGCGGCATCGGTGACCGTACCCGCGCCCACCCACGCCCCGGACCCGAGGGCCTCGCGCAAGGCCCGTATCTGGCCCGCTGCATCCGGGCTGTTAAGCGTCACCTCGAGTGCCGCCAGGCCGGCGCTCGTGGCGGCGCGCGCTGCCGCCAGGCCGACGGCCGGCGGCAGGCCGCGCAGAATCCCGATCACGGGGAAGGCCAGGAAGGCGTCGGGGAGTGTCATCGGCAGTCCTCCAGGGCGATCGGGCGCGGTGGCGCCAGGCGCGGTTCAGGAGAGGCTTGGGGAGGGGACAGAGGGGACGGAGGGGACGGCGGGGACGGAGGGGACGGGGCCTGGTGGGACGCGCCGGCCGAGGCGCCGCGACCGCGGCGCCGCCCCGCTGGCCGTGCTTGAGCTTCTGCCACTCTCGTCATCCTTTCTGCTCCCGCGCGACTCCGCGGCGTCAAAGGCGCCAGCCAGGTCGCCTCACGACACGGCGCTTCATACGAGCGCCCCGGCCGCCACCCCATTCCACTATTCCAGCATTCCCTCATTCCCTCATTCCCTCATTCCCCCCGACCCTGCTCCAGAGCACGGCGTGCCCCGCCGCGGCGAGGCGGTCGGCGCAGTCAGCCGGCACCACGGTCAGGCGCCCGGCCAGGCCGAGGGCGTCGAGGACGGTCTCGTAGAGCCAGGCGTTGCGCGGGCTGGCGCTGAGGAGCAGGGGGCCCTCGGCGGTCGGCCGGGCGGTGAACTCGGCGGCGATGAGGATGCCGCTGAGCCAGCCGTCGGCGTCCGCCGGGGCGAGGCCGTGCAGGAGGGCCTGGGCGCGGATCTCGAAGAGCGCCGTTGAGAGGCCGTGGTCGCGGCCGCGGCGCGCGCCCTCGCGGACGGCCTCACGATCGGGCCGGGCGCCCGTCCCCGCGGGCGCCGCCGCTGGGCCTGTCTCGGCGGCCGGCAGGCTGTGGCGCAGGACGCTGTGCTGGCGCAGCAGGCCGTAGAGCTCGCCGGTCATGCAGGTGCGCCAGCGGCAGACCCGCCCGCCCTCGATCTGGACGTGCTTGCAGTGCGTCCCCGGCAGGATGACCGTGCCGCGCCCGCCGGGGAGGGCCTCGGCCCAGCCCGGCCACTGCGCCAGGCCGAGGAGCTCGCACTCCTCGCCGCGCATGACATCCTGGCCATCGCTGAGGCCCGAGACCAGGATGACCTCGCGGCCGCCCGGGAGCCTCTCGCGGCGGGTGACCAGCCCGGCGCCGTCGAGCGCCAGCGGCGCCGCCGCGTAGGGCAGCTCGCGCCAGCCGTGGGCGCTGGTCGCCATCCCCGAGATCACCACCGGGCCGTCGCGCCAGACCCCCGCCGGGTCGAAGGCCGAGAGCTCCTCCTCGAAGCGCGCCGCAAAGAACGCCGCCCGCGCCTCGGCGGGCGTTCCCGGCGGCAGCAGCGCCGAACTGCCCAGCCCCGAACGACGCTCAGAGAGGACCCCGCCGCCGAGGCAGTCCCAGGCGCGCAGACGGAACGAGCTGCTGCCCCAGTCACAACTGATGATGACCATCGGTCTCCACAGGCCGTACCGCCGCAGCCTCAGCCGCGCGCGGCGAAGTGCTTCGCCAGGTAGTCGCGCACGAAGGCGGCCTCGGCCGGGTGTTTGGCGATCTCGCGGTCGCCGAGGATGATAATGCCATGGGCCTGGCCGGCGTCGATGCGGCGACGGCAGGCGTCCAGATGGGCGGCCAGGACCGCGTTGGGCCTGGCCTTGCTGGTCTCGCCGTAGTCGTGGATGAAGATGCCCATGAGGATCGGCTTGCCCGGGAACTCCTGGCGCATGCGGTCGAAGTCCTCGTCCAGACGCGCCAGCTCGCCCTGCTTCCAGACCCACAGGGTCACGACATCGAGGTACGGGAGGAGGTCGTCGCAGCCGGGATGCTGCTTCATGGTGTAGGTGACGACGTGCAGCTTCAGCTTCGGGTTGTGCGAACGCAGGGCGCCTTGGATCGCTGCCAGCTTCTCGGCGGTGAACTTCTCGGAGCCGGTGTCGAAGTCGTCCACCACGGCGCCGACGATGTTCGGGAAACGCAGCGACAGGGCGCTCAGCCGTTCGGCCTCGGCGACGGTGTCGGCCGCGACCGCCTCGGGATTGCGGCAGTTCGAGCCGATCTGGCAGACGAGACGGGTCAGCGGGCGGTGCAGCTCCAGCACTGCATCGCTGTGCGGCCCGTAGACGTAGAGGCCATTCTGCGCCCCGAAGAAACGGGCGCCCTTCACCAGCGTGTCGTCGTCCATGCTGCCGCCCCACTGCCGGGTCGGCCCGCCCCATACCCAGATCTTCTCGTTCAGTATGACTGCCATCGCCACGGTCCTCCGCTTCGTCCGCGACACCCGCCGCCCGGCGGCGGTGAACTTCGTCCGCGACACCCGCCGCCCGGCGGCGGTGAACGATGCCCAGCATAGCGCCTCCCGGCAGATATTCCGCCTGCCGGCCGGGCCGGCCGGGCGGATTATCTCTGGGGACACTCGCGCCACCTGGGAGCGCCACTCTCCCGAGTGGCACCGGCTCGTAGGAGCGATCGCGGCGGGGTGCTGTCGGCGCCGTTGCGGCTCGTGGACGCATTCGCGTCTGTGGACACTCGCGCTCCACCCGGGAGCTCACGCTGAAGGGGTGTCAGATCGTAGCCGGGGGTCGCGCGACAGCCCGACCCCCGGAAACGCGCAGCCACGAACCAGGCACCCTGAAGGCGGTGCCAGAACCGGACGTCAGCACGGCCCTGGGAGCGAACCGAAGCGCCGCGACAGCGCCTCCGGGAGGTGCTAGGGTAACGCCGTCCGGTGGCGTGCCGGCGCGCGCGATGGCGTTCGGAAGGGCAAGGAGGCTCAGACCATGGTGCGGTGGCTGATGGCGATCGGGATGGCCCTCGGTGCGGCCCTGACGGCACAGGATGACCTCGAGGCCTTCTGGCGGCGCGGTCATGTGCGCGAGATTCTGGTGCGCGGCATCGACGGCGTGAGCCTGTCCGAGTGGCGCGATGACGGGGTCAACTGCGTGCTCAGCGTGCCGCCGGCCGAGGCCCACGCCCTGGGCCTGAAGACGCGCACCTGGTTCACCCTGAACCTGATCAACCCGAAGGGCTTCGGCGACGACCTGGAGAAGGTCAAGGCGATGGCGGCGGTGCGTGCCGACGGCTCGTACCTCCGGCCCTACGACCCGCTCTTCCCGAGTGTGGCGGCCTACTGGTCGGCCTGCGTCAACAACCCGCTCTGGCGCGAGCACTCGGCCAAGGTCTTTCGCGGCATGGGCGAGGCCGACTGGGATGGCTGCCACATCGACTACGCCTCGCACTACGAGCCCTGCTTCTGCACCCACTGCGAAGAGCGCTGGAAGGCCTTCGCCGCGGCGCGCGGCCTGGCGGCGATGCCCCTGCGCGAGGTCCCGAGCGACGTCCGCCATGGCCTCGTCCTGCGCGAGTTCCGCATCCACAGTGTGATGGACTTCCTGGCGCTGTGCCGTGACTCGGCGCGGGCGGTGCGCCCGGGCTTCGCCATCGACGGCACCTGGCAGCAGATTCTCTGGCTGAAGCTGGCGCATGCCATGACCTCGCGTCAGGTGGCCATGTCGGTGACCTACCAACTGATCACCGAGGATGGCGAGCGCCGCCACGGCCGCATGGCGCCGGACCGCGCCCGCCTGGCCCTCTGCGAGATTCTCAGCCAGGGTGCCGTGAGCTGGATCGGCCTGGGCGGCCCCAAGACGGGCAACCTCCTGCGCGAGCACGCCGACATGGTCCGCCAGGTCACCCGCACCGCCGTCGCCCTCGAGCCGCAGCTCGCCGCCCGCGAGGAGATGGCCGAGGTCGGCATCGTCTTCTCGGCGCGCAGCTTCCTCCTCAGCGGTGCCGCGCGCCGGCAGCTCTTCGCGGTCGGCCAGGCCCTGATGCGCGCCCATGTCACCTTCCAGATCCACTCCGACGTCGGCCTCACCGCCGAGCGCCTCGGGCGCTCTCCGGGGACCGTCCTGCTGGACGCCACCGCCCTGACCCCCGAGGCCGGCGAGGCCCTCACCGGCTACGTCGCCGCCGGCGGACGGCTCTTCGTCCTCGGCGCCACGCCGCGCTACACACCCGACTGGCAGGACCTC
>JAGVUW010000070.1 GCA_019136035.1 Verrucomicrobiota bacterium
CCTCCGGCCGGTTCGCGTGGAACATCGCGATGTGGCACGGCGCCCGGGAGGTCCACGGGCGGCGCCGTGGACCTACGTGCCGTGCGCCTGGCAGGGCGCGCCCTGGGATCGCCACTCTCCCGAGTGGCTCCGGTTCTGCCAATCGGGAGATTGGCGCGCCCGGGAGGTCCACGGGCGGCGCCGTGGACCTACCTTTCCGCGGCTCACCAGGGGTTGCGCCAGGGGGCGTAGTTCCAGTTCATGAAGAGGTTCATGGCGGCGCGGTCCATGGTGTCGTTCTGGGGCAGGACGAGGAGGGCATCGAGGTGGGCGCCGGCCTGGGCCGTGAGGCTCAGGGCGTGCTCGCCGGCCTCGAGGTCGAGGTCGGGGACGCGATACCACGACCAATGGGCGTAGTCTTCGCCGTAGTGCGCGAACATCTTCGTATGGGCGCGCTGGGGCGCGGTCCAGTCGGAGAAGCCGATCATGGCGGCGGCGGTGACGGCGCGGGCCGGGCCCTGGTCCAGGCGCAGGTCAATGCCGGTGGCGGCCCCCGCGTCCCACCGGGCCCGGATCCAGAGGGCATGCCGGCCGGCCTTGGCGACACGCAGGGCGTAGCGAAGCGTGCCCTCGCCGGTGAGGCTCACGACGCGTGCGCCGCTGGCCTCAGGGAGGTCGACGACGGCGGCGCCGCCGGTGCGTTCGACGGCGTCCTCGGCCTCGGCGACCAGGGCGGCCGTGGCGGCCAGGACCGTCACCGGCAGGCGGCGTGTGTCGTCGCCCTCGGCGAGGCAGAGGTCGAAGCTGGCGATATCGCCGTCGCGGAGGCCGGCGGGCTGGATGGCGATGTCGGCACGCTCCGGCGTCGAACTCGCCTCGCTGCGGGCGCTCCAGCCCTGCGGGAGGCGCTCCACGCGGATGAGGTCCGGTCGGCGGGCGTCAGGGGCGGTGCCGTCGGGGAGGCGGCCGCTGAGGGTCACCTTCAGGGCCAGGTCCTGTCCGGGTGTGACGACGCAGACCTGCCGGTGCATCTGGTCGCTGTCGAGGTAGAAGCCGAGGGCATTGAGGCTCAGTCCAAGGCTGCTCCGGCGGCGCTCGATCCAGGCGCAGGTCGTGCGCACGGGAGCGGTGACCGGCCCGCCGACGAAGGTGATGGCATTGCGGCCGCGGCGGAGCCGCCCGGGGAGTGACCACGGCGAGACCACGAAGGTACTGCGCAGACGCAGGCCCTCGACCACAGCGCCGCCGGGGACCTCGAGGCGGGCGGCGTAGGCATAGCGGGCGCTGACCTGGTCGCGCAGAGCGCAGGCGAGCTCGCCCGCCGCAGCGGTGTTGGTCCAGACGACCTGCCAGGTCGCGCCGTCGTCGACGGAGAGCGCCAGGCGCAGCGTCCCCGGTGCGGCATCGCGGTAGCGTGCCTGGACGGCGCCGTCGGCGAGGATGTAGGGGCAGAGCAGGTGGTACTCGAGGGCGCCGGGCCGGGCGGCGTCCGGGGTGCGCAGGGCGGTGCCGGCGTCGCCGGTCTCGACGGCGAGGTTCTCGAGGGCCTGGGCCGGACTGGCCGGCACCGGCTCGAAGAGGATGGCGCCGTTGCCAAAGAGGGGCGGGACCTTGGCCAGGGGAATGGGGGCGCGGGCGTCGCTCAGTTCGAACCACCGCCCCTCGTTGTGCCAGCAGACGCTGATGCGTTCGCCGTGGCGCAGGGGGAAGTCCATGCGGTGGGGCCGTTCGGCGCCGCCGAGGTCAACGCCGCCGCGGCGGCCGCGCAGCCAGGCATTGGCATCGCCGCCCTGGCGGAGTTTCAGCCACGGGTCCTCCTCGAGGTCGCGGCGGCCGATCACCGACTGGTTGTCGCGGTCCAGCCAGTAGACGCGCGACGAGAGGTCGAAGAGCCGCATATCGCCGTCGTAGAAGGCCTGCTGGAACTGGTGGTGCGTCCCGGAGGCGTTGGTCGACGAGATGCCGACGGCGAGGAAGAGCTTGCGCAGCATGTGGTTCATCGGGCCGCACTGGTCCATCGGGTAGATGTTGAGGGCCTTGATGAGCGAGTACGAGACGCGGCTGCGGTGCCGACCGCCCGGGAGGGTCTCGCAGTAGTTGGCGTCGTAGTAGTTGGTGGTCTCGAGGGCATAGCGGAAGGCGGCCATGGCGCGCTCGGCGTCGGAGGTGGCGGTCGGGGCCACGGTCGCTGCCAGGTCGGCGACGCTGAAGGGCACCGGGCGGTCGTTGGCGCGCCAGCGCGGCAGGAGGGTCTGGCCGGGTGCGTCCGCGGCCGGCATGAAGGTCGTGCAGCGCATCCAGGGCTCGGCGTCGCCGCCGACCTCGAGGTCGAAGGCAGCGCCGGCGTTGTCGGGTGTGACGAGGCGTTCGACCTGGCGTTCGTAGAGGCCGGTGAAGCGCGGGTCGGGCGGCGTGGTGAAGGGGCGCCGTGCCGGGAGGCGTCGTTCGGCGCGGTTGGCCTCGAAGCTCTCCGGGGCGGCGTAAGGCCGCACCGCGACCTCTCGGGCGATCACGCCGTCGGGGGTGCGCTGTTCGACGGTGGCGGTGTCCAGCCGCGGCTCGAGTTCGCAGGCGAGGTGGCCGCGCACGAAGCGGTCGTCGGCGGCATGGGTGCCATGGGGGTCGTGGTCGAGGTGGAAGAGGGCGCGGGTGTTGGCATCGAGGGTGAAGGCGGTGCGCGCGGGCGCGAAGGCGTCGGTGTAGCGCACGCTGTCGGAGATGCGGCATTCGTCGATGGCGGCCTCGGCGCCGCGCCCGGCCTGCCAGGAGCGGTCGCCGCCGAGGAAGGCCTGCATCGGCAGGCTGCGGCGGTCGCGCTCGCCGATGCCGCGGCCGCTCTGCAGGGCCTCGTTCGACTCGGTCAGGCTGCAGGGCCACGGCGCGTCGGGGCCCTCCTGGGTGGCCACCGGCCGGCCGTCGACGAAGAGCCCCAGGCGACCGGCGGGGAGGTCCCAGGTCGCGGCCAGGTGCCTCCAGACGCCGGCCTCGAAGGCCACCGGCGCGGCGACGCTGCGCATCTTGCCGGCTGAGTCGGCGTACGAGAACTCGAGTTGACCGTCGGCACGCAGGCGCAGGCACGATTGCCGGCGATGACCGTAGGCGATGCCCTCGAAGAAGACGCGTTCGCGGCCGTCGCTGCTCGCTGCGAGCGGGCGGCACCAGAACTCGAGGGTGCCGCGCTCGAGGCCCCAGTGCACCGACTCGGGTCGGCCCGGGTCATTGGCGAGAAGGGTGCCCTCGGAGGCGCCGTTGAACATCAGCCGGCGCTGGCCGGTGAACTCGATGGCGCGGTTGTGCGGCGTGCCGGTCAGGGCGCCCTCGACGGAGCCCGCCTGGCTCAGCGCCGGCCAGGGCCAGGACTCCTCCGGGCGCAGGGTCAGGCGGTCGATCCAGACGGTCATGGCCGCGTCGGGGCCGCGCACCGTCTGGCCGGTATCCGCATCGGTGACCCGCAGGCCGAGGCTCACGGCCACGACCGCCCGGGCGGCGTCGTGACGGAGGCGTCCGCGCTGGCTGAACTGGACGAGCTGGCCCTCGGCGAGTTCGAGGGCGAGCCAGCGCGGGTCGATGGCGCTCTCGGGGATGGCGGTGCCGTCGGCGCGGAACTGGCGGATCTCGACCAGCACCGGGACGCCATAGGCGGCACGCTCGGCCAGGAGGTCCGCCTCGAAGAGCACCTCGCGGCCGGCGTAACGGGCGACCTCGACGGCCTGGGTCAGGACCAGCTCGCGCGGCACCTCGTCTGGGGCGTCGGCCTCGACGCGGACGCAGAGCGAGTGCAGGCCGGTGGTGTGCGCCCAGCGGCCGGGCTGCACCAGGGCCGGCGCCGAGACGGCCCAGCCGCTGGACGGGTCCTCCCCGAGGCGCTCGAAATCGGGGTCGACCAGGAGATTCCCGGGCGGCAGGTCGGCGGCGGCGTACGACGGCGCGGCGTGGCCGCGGTCGGGGGTGTCGAAGTAGAGGTCGTAGGACGAGGCGACGCCGGGCTCGGGCCGGTCGATCCAGGCCAGGCGCAGGCCCGGGGCCTGGTTCGGACCCGGCCGCGGCGGTCGCACGACATGGGGCACCGGCGCGCCCGTGCGCGGGTCGACCACCCGCAAGGACGACGGGTCGACGGCGCCGGCCTGGCCGAGGCCCCGCAGGAGGGCCTCGACGTCGACCGTGACCTCGACCGGGCAGGGCACGGCATCCGGGCTGGGCTGCGGCCGGGTCACCGTGGTGCGGCAGCGCCAGGCGCTGTCCCACCACGGCCGCGTCTCGGCCGCCAGGACGCCGACACAGAGGCTGGGCAGGCAGAAGAGCAGTCCGGCGGTACGCAGATCCATGGCCACGTCTCCCAACGCCAATCGGTTGTCGCTGCCGGCCCGGCCGTGCACGCGGCCTGCCGGCTCCCGCGGCGCTCAAGGTAGCGGTTGCGGGTGCCGCCGGCAAACCGTCCTGGGCGGGCCGAGCAGGGACAGCAGGGACAGCAGGGACAGCAGGGACAGCAGGGACAGCAGGGACAGCAGGGACAGCAGGGACAGCAGGGACAGCAGGGACAGCAGGGACAGCAGGGACAGCAGG
>JAGVUW010000628.1 GCA_019136035.1 Verrucomicrobiota bacterium
GCTCCCCGCGCGCCGGGCGTGGGCTCCGGTGCCGGCGCCGCCGCCGAGCCGCAGCGCTGCCGCAACGGACACCTCGCGCAGGCCGTCGGCGTCCCGCAGGCCGATCCGGCCGCACCGTCGGGCGGATCCCCCGCGACCCGGCGGGCGCCCAGGAGGCCTGCCACGCCGGCGAGTGCCCCCAGGGCCAGCAGGCGCAGGCCGAGGCGACAGGCGTCGCGGCGTCTCAGGTCGGGTGCGTCGGGGTGCATCAGGGCTCCGCTGGCTTCGGTTCGAACACGCGCACGCTCTTGGCCTTGGGGTCGACCAGGAGGATCCGGCCACGTGAGTCGGCCGCGACATCGGCGATGAAGGTCTTCGGCTGGAAGGCCTTCGGACCGGCGACGACGCTGACGAACTGGCCGTCGTCACGGTAGGTCTTGACCAGGTCCGGCTTCTTCTCGACGGTCACCAGCAGGTTGCCGGGGGCGCTGGCGACGTGGGTCGGGTTGCAGCAGCCGCCGAAGTCCTCGACAGCGGGTGAGCCCTTGCCGAAACGGCCCAGGCGACGCCCCTCGGCGTCGAGGTGTACGAGGCCGAAGGCACCGGCCTCGGTGGCCCAGAAGGTCCCATCGGGCGCGGCGGCGATGTCGTAGTAGGTCCCTGGCACACCGGCTGTGGCGTCGGCGATCGGGGTGGCCGTGTCCGGTACGACCGGCGTCAGGGATGTGCCATCGCGGCGCCAGCGGTGGAAGCGTCTGAGGGCGGCATCGCCGGCGATGACGACGTCCTGGCCGACGGCGACGGCGGTCAGGAAGGCCCCTTCGGCCGGGCTGGGCCAGGCCGTGCGGGTGCCATCGGCGAGGTCGATGACCTCGATGTGGTCACCGCAGCCCAGGTAGAGCCTCTCGGCGGTGGCCGCCAGGCAACCGGCGGCGGTGGTCAGCTCGAAACGCCCGCGCGGGCTGCCGTCGTCGCCGATCTCGACGACGGTGAAGCCGACCGAGACGAAGAGGCGGTCGCCCGGACCGACGGCCACGGCGCGGACCTTTTCCTCGAAGTGAAGGGCAACGCCCTCGCGGTAGCCCACCTGCTCGGGCAGGACGCGCCGTTCGACGTCGTCCAGGGGCGCTCCCGCGGCCGCGGCCGCGGGGCCGGTCGACGGCCGCGAACGCCCCGCCAGGATCGTCACGGCCGCCAGGCCCGCCAGGAGGGCTGCGACCACCACCAGGTCGAGCGGCGAACGGCGCCGCGCGCCGTTACGATCGGGTTGGCTCTGTGCCTCGGGCATCGCTCAGCTTCCTCCCGGTTCGATGGATTTGCCGATATCGAGGCAGATCAGGCGCGTCGAGTCGCGCAGGATCAGCCGTGTGCCCACCAGCGCCGGCGGGCCCCAGGCATCGCGCGCCTCCGGCAGGACCTGATGACGCGCCAGAAGACGAAAGCCGGCGCGGTCCGCCGCCACCAGACTGAGCAGTCCGCGGTCATCCATGATGAGGATCTTGCCGTCGGCCGCGAGGTAGGGCCCCAGGCCGAAGCGGTGGTCCTTGCCGGACGTCCACAGCACCCGCCCGGCGCCGCTCGGGTCGTAGCAGGTCAGCTCCTCGCGGTGTTCGCCGGCGTCCTTGGGGAGGACCGTATAGAGGACGCCATCCAGCCAGAGGGGCGTCTGCTGTTCCGAGGCGAAGACCTGCTTGGTCAGGGTGGTGACGCGCTCGACCGCGACGTCGTTGCCGGTGCGGGCCAGGTGCAGGATGGCGCTGCCGGCGCCGTGACCGGCGGTGACCATGAGGCGCTGCTCGTCGAGCTGGACCGGGCAGGGCGCCATGATGCGCTTGTTCCAGGCGTCGGTTGACCATAGGATGCGGCCGCGCTCGGGGCCGGTGGCGCGCACCGCCGCGATGCCGCCGAGGGCGGCATAGACCAGGACCGTCTCGCCCTGGAAGGTCATCGGCGTGATCGACGAGTGCGACATGGCCCAGCCGGGCGGGCAGGGGGTCCGCCACACCACCTCGCCGCTACGCGTGTCCAGGGCCATCATGAGGTCCTTGCCGCAGGGCGCCAGGATGGCCAGGCCGTCGAGGATCAGCGGGCATTGCGCGGTGTACCAGAGCGGCACGGTGGTGCCGTAGTCGAGGGCCAGGTCGAGGCCCCAGCGCAGGTCGCCCGTGACGCGGTCGACGCACATCACCTGGCACTGCGGCCCGACGCTGACGACGCAGTCGTCGGTGACCGCCGGGACGGTGCGTGACATGCCGTGGTTGCGCTTGGTCACCACCGGGTAGCTGCGCCGCCAGATCTCGCGGCCGTCCGACAGCGCCAGGCAGCGCAGGACGTCGGCCCTGCCCGCCTCGTCGTAGTCGAGGAGGTAGACGCAGCCGGCGTAGACGGCCGGTCCGGCATGGCCGTCGCCGACCTCCACCGCCCACAGCCGCGGCGGCCCCGCTGCCGGCCAGGCGTTCGCCAGCGGCGCCGAGTCGCGCCGGATGGCATCGCGGTCGGGACCGCGGAAGCCCGGCCAGGATGGACCCGCCTCCGTCGGCGGTGGTTCGGGGTGGTGCCGGACGAAGGTGGTTACGAGGCGGTTGCAGTGGTCGCCGGGGGTCAGCTCGAGGCGGCGTTCTTGCCGCGCCGCCGCCGGCTCGCGGCGTGACACCGGCACCGCCGGGGGCGCGTCCTGCCACCAGCGTACCAGGCGGCTGGCGCCGCCGGCCAGAAGCAGGGTCGTCATCATGAAGAGAAACAGACGCATGTCAGGGCGAATCCACTGCAGGAGCCTCGGCGTGAGACATCGAGAACCGGAGCCGGATCCGTCGCGCAGCGCCGTGCCTCGCGGATGATCCGCTCGCGCCGCACTATACAGCGGCGCCGGTCTCGACGCGCGCCGCTCCGCGCCGCTTGCTCACGGTCAGGCTGGCGCCGGATTCGCCATCGTGGAGCCGCCTGCCGAGACGGCGTGCCGAAAGGCCGGCGCTACGCCTGGCGCGCTGCGACCGGACGGGCGCCGTCGCTCTGGTGCACCAGACGGCCGTTCTCCCAGAGGTCCTCGATGCGGTAGAAACGTCGCCGCTCGGGGTCCATGATGTGGACCAGCACGACGCCGTAGTCCATGATCACCCAGTGGCTCTCCGGGTCGCCTTCGCGACGGCGTACCATGACGCCCTCGCGCGCCAGATCCTGGCGGAGGTGGTTGCAGAGGGCGCTGATGTGCGGCGCCGAGGTGCCGGTACAGATCAGGTAGTAGTCAGCCAGGATACTGGACTCGCGGACATCGAACAGCAGCAGATCTTCGGCTTTGCGCTCCTCGCAGATGGCGACGCAACGCCGCGCCAGAGCTTCCGAGTCCGCGCTGAGAGTCGACTTCTGGGGTTGATCCATCACCTGCTCTCGGGTTGTCCTGATCCTGAACGTCATTGGGCACGGTACAGCCGTTGCGACGCAATATAGCGGCACACGGCGTCGGGGCAATAGTGGGCCGGGTCAGCGCCGCGGGCGCAGGCCTCGCGGACGCGGGTCGCCGAGAGGTCGTAGGTCGGCAGGTCAGCCCGGACCGCCGCCAGGAGTTTGCGGGCGTTGCGCGACCCGAAGCGGTCCGAGAGCTCGGCCAGACTCGGGCAGGCCACCCCCGGGCGTGGGTAGACGATGAAGCCGAAGTGCTGGACCAGCTCGCCGGCGCGGTGCCAGCGGTGCAGGTCGCGCAGGCTGTCCATGCCCATCAGGAAGAGGACCTCGTGCTCGGTGAAGACCTGTTTCAGGACCGTGAGGGTGTCGAAGGTGTAGGAGAAGCCCTCCTGGCGTTCCAGCTCGATGTCCGAGACACTGAAGGCCGGGTAGGGCTCGATGGCCCGTCGCACCATCTCGAGGCGGTGGAAGCCCTCGCTGAGGTCACGGTCCTGCTTGTGGGGAGGCCGCCGTGCCGGCACGAAGAGGACCTCGTCGGCGACGCCGGCCTTGACCACGGCCTCGGCCAGGGCGAGGTGGCCGTTGTGGATGGGATCGAACGAGCCGCCGAACACGGCCAGCCGCGGTGCCCGGGCCACCGGCAGATCAGGGCTGTGCCGCACGGCCTCGTCGGGTACCGCCGCCGGAGCCGCGGCGGTTGAGTGCAGTCTTTCGTTCATAGCCAGACGACCGTCTTCCATGCTTGCATCATGATGCTCGTGCCGAGCGCGGGGCCATCGCGGCAGGCCCTTGCGGGCCTGCTTCACTGCCGCCGTGGAGCGGATGCGTCTCCCGCCGGCGGCGAGGGCCGCCGTCAAGCAGCGCCGCTGGCAGGCGCGGTGTCCGTGCCTCCCGGGGCGCCCGGCATCCCCCTATCGACCAGGGTCGTACTATAGCCCCGTATGGGCGCTTCTGCGCCCGCGCCCCCGGCGCCGGGCGGTGCTGCACCAAAGTCCGGTTCTGGCACCCTTTCCGGGTGCATGGGTTGTGGGATCGCGTTTCCGGGGGTCGTGCTCTCGCGCGACCCCCGGCTACGATCTGGCACCCCTTCAGGGTGGCCAGGTGAGCGCTGGCGCCAGGGACACTGGGGACACTGGGGACACTGGGGACAC
>JAGVUW010000004.1 GCA_019136035.1 Verrucomicrobiota bacterium
TTTCCATCCCGCCAGCCACATCAGGTAGAGCATGTCCTCCGGCGAGGAGCACTCGCCGGTCGAGCTGAAGCGCCGCACCCGGCTCCAGTCGAGGCCCTCCATGCAGGCGCTGTGCCGCCAGCTCCGCACCAGCGTCGGCACCAGCCCCAGCAGGCTGACACGGGCGTCCTGGACGAAGGCCCCAAAGGCGCGGCCGATCGGGTGACCGCCGTAGATGGCCATGCAGGCGCGGTTGATCAGGGTGGCGAAGATCAGCCAGGGGCCCATCATCCAGGCCAGGCTCGTCGGCCAGGCGACGACGTCGTCGGGCTGAAGGTCGTGGTGCAGCCAGGCGTCGGCCGCGGCGCGCAGGGGCGTGGTGTGCGTCCACGGAATCGCCTTCGGATCCCGCGTCGTGCCGGAGGAGAAGAGCACCTGCAGGACCGCCCCCGGCGCCATCGGCACCGGCGCGAAGGCCGTGCTCTCGGCCAGGAAGTCGTCCCAGGCGACCTCGCCCGGACGCAGCGCGACCACGCCACCGGGTTCGGCCGGCAGCACGACCATCGGCAGCGCCGTGCTCGCCCGCAGGCGCTCGAGGAGCGTCTCCGAGCCGTGGGGATCGGCCTGCTGCACGAGGATGACCCGGGCGCCGCCCAGGCGCAGACGCCGCTCGGTCTCGGCCGCGGAGAACTGCTCGGCGACGGCCACCACCGCGCAGCCGGCCTTGACCACGCCCAGGTAGGCGGCCACCGCCTCGGGCGTCATCGGCAGGGCCAGCGCCACGGCGTCGCCAGGACGACACCCGCGCGCCACCAGGCCGCCGGCGACACGGTTGCTCAGGCGGTCCAGATCGCCGTAGGTGGTCGTGCACAGCGCCCAGCCCGGCGCCTGGTAGACTACCGCCGGGCGGGCCGGGTCCGACTGGAAGCACGACGCGGCGAGATTCATCCGGCCGCCGGGGAACCACTCCGGGCAACGCGGGTTGTCACCGCCGCGGATGGCCGCCGGCGGTGTCGCCCAGCGTATGCCGAGATGGCCGACCATGCGCTCCCAGAAGGCATCGCGGTGCTGCACCGACCATCGCCACAGGGCCTCGTAGCCATCCAGGCCGAGGTCGCGCCAGAGGCGTGCCACGTTGGCACGCGCGCAGTCCTCATCGGCGGGCACCCAGGCCGGCGCCGGGCCCTCGGCGAGGTGCTCCCGGAAGACGTAGGTGTGAATGGCACGCTGCGCGGGAAACGGGCAGTCGGGGGTCAGCACCCGTGCCACCAGGTCGCGCCAGCGCCGGCACGGGTCGGCCTCATGCGAGCCGGAGAGCACGCGCTCGGCCAGGCCGTGCGCCGCGCCCGGCGTCAGCCCGGCCACCTCCAGCATGGTCACCAGCATCTCGATCTCAGTCGTCGACATAGGTGTACTCTCGGCGGTGCCGCCTCCCGTCGTCGACGCCACGCGGCGAGGGCCGCCGTCACGAGCGGCGGCCTGGCTGCCACCGCCGCTCGGCGCCCCGACGTCAGGATGCGGTCGCCCTCCTCCCTGTCACGGCGGGCCCGCGCGGGGCCCGGATTGGACGAGCCGGTCGGCACGGTGCGCCAGGAAGGGCGGCAGTTCCGGCCCCAGCTCGATCGTGTAGTCCTCGAGGACGCCCTGGCTCGGCTTCTCAAAGGCGACAGACCAGGCCTTGCCGGCGCGGCCCGGCGGTACCTCGACCGACAGGCTCTGCGGCCCGCGACTCGCGACTTCAGCCGTGGCCGCCTCGTTGCCCTCCGGATCGAGGACGCGAAGGCGGACATTCTCGCCCGGCCAGGTCGCCGACAGCGTCAGCGTGAAGGCCTTCAGACCCTCCGGCACCATGAAGAACACCGGCGCGGCCTCCGACACCCAGGCGACCTTCGGGCCAAGCAGGGCCGCGTGGTCGTTGCGGGCCGTCACCAGGGCGCGGTTGAGGTTGCTCTGGACGAACAGGGCGCAGGTCCCGGCATCCGCAACCGGCACCGCCAGGTCGACGGCCTCGCCCACCGCCACCTCGCCGCGTTCCAGGACGCGGTCGCCAGGCCCGACCACGACCCACTGCACCGGCGAGGTATTGGCGCCAATGCGCTGGGCGCGGAGGCGTGCCCGGAAGGCCTCGCCCTTGCCCAGGTCCGCCAGGATGGTGCCGCTGCCGCGCAGCGAGAAGGCCGGCTCGGGGTCGCCCAGCGCTGCGACCGACTGGCTCAGGGCCTGCACCGGCGTGCCGTCCCAGACCGCCGGCATGGCCCAGCTCCGCCCCTCGATGGTCGAGGCAAAGGCGAGATTCGAGAAGAAGCTGCCCTCGTGCTGTTCACGGAAGGCGGCCAGGTCGCGCAACGCCCGCCCGGCGGCGAAGGGCGATGCCGCGGCATCGTCGCCCGCCACCACCGCTGCGACCTGCGCGCAGAGGCGGGCGTGTTCCAGGCCGACTTCAAGGAAGGCGACGCGTTCGACGGCGACGCCGTCGGCGCCGGCGGCACGGCGCGCCTCAGCCAGGATCGCCGCGGCGGCCTCGAAACTCGAGGGCGGGAAGAGCCGATGCGCGTCCTTCGCCAGGGTCGACCAGCGGCCGATGCCCGCGGCGCCCACCGCGCCCGGCGCCGCGAGGAGGGCCGTGGTGTGGGCCTCCCAGGTGTCGAAGTAGCGCCGCACCGCTGACGCGGCCGGGCCGAAGCCGCTGTAGTACTCGGCGAGGATCTCGTCCAGGGGCTGATCGGGACGGGTGTGCAGGCGCATCAGGACGTAGTTGTTGGGGCCCTGCGTCGCCCACTGGCCGGTCAGGGAGTCGAAATCCGTGGCGCGCATGCCGTTCGCGGCCTCGAACTGGAATTCGTCGGCGAACTGGTGCACGTAGATGTAGGGCAGCACGTAGCCATGCAGGGTGTAGTTGGGGCGCAGGAACAGGGTGCAGCCGGTCTGCCGCCAGCCCATCCACTGGTCCTTGACCCATTGCTGCTCCTCGGCCGTCCGCGGGAAGAACAGGTCGGGCACCGTGCCGACCAGGATGTTCGGATGCAGGCGCAGCGCCGTCAGCGGCGGCGGCGCATAGTTGACATAGGCATAGCCCATCACGATCGCCTGCGGGTCCTCCTGCACCGCCAGGTCGTGCAGGGCCTGCCAGAAGCGCGCATAGCGGTCCGAGACGACGCGCGGCCCGAAGCGCTTCGGGATCTCGGCCGGCTGGGGCCCATCCCAGGCCTGGCAGCGCTCGCACTCGCAGAGGCCGGCGATGTCATTCTCGCAGCCGTTGACATTGCGGGCGCCATCGGGATTCTCGGCACGGCCGGCACGCCAGAGGTCGATGATATGGCGGTGCAGGCCGGGGTCGGAAACACACATCGAGAACCGGCGGCCCGGGCTGGTCGGGCCGCGACGGCCGGCGACCATCTGGAACCACTCCGGGTGCGCCTCGCCGTAGAGACCCCACCAGTCCTCAAAGGCGTGGCCATAGCGGAAGGGTGTGCTGCGACCGATGCGGTGGCGCCTCAGGAAGACCTCCTGGGCGTGGCGGTACGCGGCCATGGCCGGCGCCGAGAAACCGCGCGTCGGCGAAGGCCGCACGATCAGGCCCGGGCGGACCTGACGCTGCATCAGCCGCGGCGACAGCGTCTCGTCATAGGACGGCACCGCCACCGTGCGCCGCGACGGCACCACCGTCCCGAGCTCGCCCGGCCACAGCCAGCGCACCTCGAGGACGCGTTCGATGACCTCGTAGACGCCCCAGAGGGTGCCGGCGCGCGTGTCCGCGTGCATCGGCGCGCCGTCGCCATCGTCGCCGACGATGAACAGCGCCGTCGCCGTGGTCAGGAGCCGCGTGCCCTCGGGCGGCAGGGCCGCCGCGTCGATCCCCGCCGCGGCGGCCGCCGCGACCGGGCCGAGGTAGATCCGCACACCCGCCGCCGGCGCCGCGTCCTCAGCGACCACCGGCAGACTCACACCCGTCGCCAGACGCAGATGCTCGACCAGCTCCGCCGCCGCGTACGACGCCAGCGGCGTCGGCGACGCGGCCGTCACCACCACCGCCCGCGCCACGCCATCCTCAACCAGCACCAGCGGCGCCGACCGGGCCAGACCCGACCAGAGAACCACCAGCACCGCCACCGCGCTGCACCAGAGTCGGGCCATCGCAGGACCTCCATCAGATTACCAGCACCCCACCACCGGCCGACAGGGCCGACCGCATCGCAAAAAGTACCCTCGCCGTCCCCCAAGATCAACCCCCCCTGCCGTGCGGACCAGGGCTGTTCGAAGATCGCGTCAGCGTTCTCTCGGTCACCCTGGAGGGGTGCAAGATCGTAGCCGGGGGTCGTGCGGCAGTACGACCCCCGGAACTGCCGATTGCACGCCATGCACCCTGGAGGGGTGCCAGAACCGGACTTCCAAACAGCCCTGCGTGGGGACAGAAAGGCTGAAGCACCGCCGCGGCCCGCCACCCAGCCCCCCCCACGCAACCCCAAACCGGAGGACGAGGATCAGAACGAGAATAAGGACGAGGACCGGAGGGGGCGGCCCCTTCC
>JAGVUW010000550.1 GCA_019136035.1 Verrucomicrobiota bacterium
CTCGCGCGGCGACAACGGCGGCAGCAACGCGCCGTTGCGCGGCCGCAAGACGACCACCTGGGAGGGCGGTCAGCGCCTGCCCTGCATCGTGCGCTGGCCCGGCCGCGTGCCGGCCGGGACGACCTGCGGCGAGATCGTCACCAGCATGGACTTCCTGCCCACCATGGCGCGGCTCGCCGGGACCACCGCGCCGACCGACCGCATCATCGACGGCAAGGACATCGGGCCCCTGCTCGCCGGAGAGCACGGCGCCCCCTCGCCCCACGAGGCTTTCTTCTTCTACTGGATGGACCAGCTCGAGGCGGTACGCTCCGGACGCTGGAAGCTGCACCTGCGCAAGCGCGAGACGGCCCTCTGCGAGCTCTACGACCTGGAGAACGACATCGCGGAGACCACCGACGTGGCCACGGCCAACCCGGCGGTGGTGGCCCGTCTCAGCGCCCTGGCGGACCGCTGCCGCGCCGACCTCGGCGACGCCGCCCTCGGCATCGCCGGCGCCAACTGCCGGCCCTGCGGGCGGGTCGAGAACCCGGTGCCGCTGACCACCTACGACCCGGCCTACCCGTACATCGAGGCGATGTACGACCTCACCCAGGTCGGCTGACGTTGGGGCGACCGCGACGCGGCGGCGCCGCGCGATGGTTCGCCATGCCCTGTCCGGCGCTCCCGTGCGTCGGCGGGGCGGAGGTGGGCGCCACGAGCCCTGTGGCGCTCCCCCCCGGGCGCTGATAGCGCCCGGCAGACCCCACGGGCGGCGCCGTGGACGGCGCTCATGGTCGCGCTCGGCTCGCGGGCGACCCACGTGCCGCGCCTCGACTCGGCCGGCGGCGTCGATCCGTCAGGCCTCGCGTGCCGCCGGCGGCGCCGGCGGCAGCGAGGCGGCGCGGCTCAGGCCGGCGTACTCGCCGTGCCAGGCCGGGACCTTCCAGTCGAAGCGGAAGACGTGCCGGCACAGCCCGCGCCGCCACAGGCCGCGCCAGAGGCGCTCCTTGGCCGCCCAGAAGGCCTCCGCCGCGGCCCGCCGCGATGGCGTCCAGAATGCCTCCGCGGCGACGGCGGCATCGGCCTCGCGCATGGCGAGCTTCTCGGCCCAGGCCTGCAGGCGTTCCGAGGGCCGTGACTGCCGTGCCAGGCAGTCGAAGGCCCGCCGGGCGGCGGCCGGGTCGAGGGCCTCGACATCGCCCATGGCGGTCAGCCACTCGGCCCAGCCGGCGGCGTCGCCGCCGAAGTGCCGCGCCGCGTAGGCCTCCAGGACGGCCGTGGCGCTGCTGAACCGGCCGCTGGCCAGGCCGGCCAGGATGGCCTTGTTCGCCTCGTCGAAGACGCCCTCGGAGTAGGCCAGAAAGCCGGTCGCGCCGCGTTCGACGAGGTACTCCACCGTCGCCTGCAGGCGCCGCGGCGCCACGGTCGGGCCGTAGTGCCCATACACATCGATGCCGCCCTTCTCGCCGTAGCCGATGTGGGTGAAGGCGCGTTCGGTGCAGCCCGCCGGCAGGCGCCGCGGCTCGTAGCGCGTCTGGCCGTAGAGGATGTGGTTGGCCAGGGCCGGAAAGCGCCCGGGCGCCTCGCGGTCGGCCCAGTCGCTGAAGGCCTGGTGGTCCTCGTCGGTCCACCACCACCCCCAGAGGTCCGCCTGCACCGGCCCGAACACCGCCTCGGCCTCGGCCAGGATCTCCAGGAAGAGCTTCCCGAACGTGACGATCCACGGCGCGCAGGCCGCGCAGCCGCAGCCGCCGTAGTCGTACGCCCCGGCACTGACCGCACTCAGGCGCAGGCCGCGCTGCGCGAACTCTTGGAAGAGGTTCCGGTAGTTCCGGCGGATCATCGCGACCACGCCGTCGCGCTGCGGACAGACGAGCTGGCCGAAGTACCGGCCGCTCGCCACCGCCGCGTTCGCCGCCGTTACCTGGTCGCTGAAGACGTGGTTCGGCGTCACCACCAGGCCCAGGTCGTAGCCCAGACCGGCGGCGATGCGGAAGCTGTCGAACTTGCGCTCCCAGGCCGCCTCCGGGAGGTTGAAGTGCTTCCGGCCGCGGGCGTAGAGGTCGTAGAGGTCGACGGTGTCAAACCAGTCCGAGTAGCGGTTGAAGCCCCAGAAACGCGCCTCGTCGAGCACCTCGCGCATCTCATGGCTCATCGCCGACTCGTACTCGTTACCGAAGTGCGACGGGCAGTACAGCTCACGGACCGGCAGCATCGCAGCCATGGCAGACAGCCTCCTCTTGCCGACGCCGATGGGGTCGGTCGACAACCCTGCAGCGGGTGGACGGGGTCGACTTTGTGACCTCCGACCCCCGGAAAAGCGAACGCCCAACGCTGAACGCTCAACGCCCAAGGCCGGAGAAGAGCCAGGCGGGACCTCCGACCTCTGACCTCTGACCTCCGACCTCCGACCTCCGACCCCCGACCTCCGCACCCGCGGGTCAGCCCGGAAACGACTGCGCCAGGCTGGTGGTCTCGGCCACCAGGGCCTCGGCGATGTGGTCGGCGTACTCCGGCATGAAGCGGCCGCAGCCCTGGTGGATCTCGTAATAGCCATACCCGGACGGGCCGAGGATGTCCGGGTAGCGCTCGAAGGTCTCGCGGGTCGGGAAATACCGGCAATTCCCATTGGCGATGCTCGCCACCATGGGCAGTGCCCCGGGGCTCCGCCGCATGATCTCGGCGCCGACCTCGAAGAAGGGCTCGCCGGGGACGGTGTGGACCATGACATCGCCGAGGGTCAGGACCTGCAGGTCGGCACGCACCCCCAGAGCCCCGCCGCGCTCGGCATAGAGGGCCATCTCCTCGAGGCGGTCGGCCAGGTAGCGCCGATCAGGATGCGCCTGGCGCAGCCCGGCCGAGGCCTGCCGCAGGGACTCGGGCGTGCACGGCTTGGTGGGGAAGACCACCTCGCGCCAGACGGCGCCCAGGCGGTCCGATGCCATCGGCTGGCCGTTGCCGAGGCCGGCCTGGAGCGAGTCGAGGTACGACTCGACCAGCGTCGCCAGGGCCGCCTCGCCGGCCTCGGGTGTGCAGCAGCACGGCGCCGTATTGATATCGCCGGCGGCGCCCTGCAGGAACAGCGCGTGTTCGGCCAGGCCGCGGTCGACCACCCCCTGGGTAGCGACGCCGGGCCAGTCGGCGGAGACGCGCCGCATGGCGGCGCCGAAGATGACGCCGTGCATGCCGTGGTTGTGCAGCAGCAGCTTGACCCCGCCGCCCGGACGCTCGGCCCGCAGCCAGCGTATGTCCGGGTCGGTCGGGCCGCCGGCGCGGACGCGGTTGACGCCCAGCGGCCGCTGCAGGGGCGACCGTCCGGCGCTCAGCCGCACCGGCTCCTCGTCGGCAATCGCCGCCAGGCCGGTCTCGATGGCGGTGCGGACCCAGCCGTGACGGAAGCCCTGGTCGAGCTCGCCCCAGCCAATGCCGCGCGACACCGTCGGTCCCGAATGCGTGTGACTGCCGCAGACCATGATACAGCGCGCCGGGATCGGCGCCGCGGCACGGATGCCCTGGCGGATGGCCCAGACCGCGCTGCGGCTGACCGTCACCAGGTCGTTGCCGATCACCAGGACGCGATCGCCCCCGCAACGGAAGCTCGCCGCCCGGCAGCGCAGGGGGTCGCGCACGCCGAGGTTGCGGCGGCCCAGGAAGGGGCCGTACCCGTACAGCTCCAGAAACAACGGCGTGGCAATATCACGCTCCGCGCAACCGACCTGCATAGCTTCCGGCATCACAGCGCTCCGATCTGACTGAACCGCAGGCCGCCGCCCTGGCGGACCCGACCCCGCTCACTATAGCACCGCCCGGCGCCGCGGTTGAGCCGTCCGGCTCCGGAGTGTATAGTCCGAGGCCCTGATGACATACCATCGCGGGGAATGCGGACGAGAACGAGGACGAGGACGGGAACGAGGACGAGGACGGGAACGAGGACGAGGACGAGGACGAGTATCGTCCGAGGCCCTGATGATACACCCTGACGGCGGGCGCCCGGGGCGCCTGTCCGGCCCAAGTCTTGAACGGAGGCACCCCATGCCCGGCAAATCCCTGGTGACGAAGATCCTGGCAGAGCACCTTGTCGATGGCGAGCTCACGCCCGGCCGCGAGATCAAGATCCGCATCGACCAGACCCTGTGCCAGGACGCCACCGGCACGATGGCCTTCCTCGAACTCGAGGCGATGGGCGTCGACCGCGTGCGCACCGAGCTGTCGGTGCAGTATGTCGACCACAACACCAACCAGATGGGCCCCGAGAACCAGAATGACCACCTCTACCTGCAGAGCATCTGCCGGGCCAAGGGCGTCTGGTTCAGTCGGCCTGGCAACGGCATCTGCCACCAGGTGCACCTCGAGCGTTTCGGGGTGCCGGGCAAGACGCTCCTGGGGTCGGACTCGCATACCCCGACCAACGGCGGCATGGGCATGCTGGCCATCGGCGCCGGCGGCCTGGACGTCGCCGTGGCCATGGCCGGCGGGCCGTTCAAGCTGACCTGCCCGCGCGTGGTCGGCGTCCGC
>JAGVUW010000808.1 GCA_019136035.1 Verrucomicrobiota bacterium
GATGGCGTGGGTGGCGGGCGATGCGGCCTGCCTGGTGGACCCACTCGACCCGGCGTCGATCCGCGAAGGCGTGCTGCGCGTGATGCGCGACAGCGCCTACCGCGAGGAGATCGTGGCGCGCGGCCTGGAGAACGTGAAGCGCTTCAGCGCGGAGCGCGTGGCGGCGCAGTACGCCGAGATCTACCGCGAACTGGCCGGGGCGGGGGACCGATGAAGCGATGAAGCGATGGAGCGATGAAGCGATGAGGCGCGGGAAAGGCGGGAGGCAGACCGCGAAACACGCGAAACACGCGAAGGGGAGGGAGGAAGGGACGTTAACCACGAATGACACGAACCACACGAACAGAAGAGGGCGGGGCGCGGATTCGATGAAGCGGTGAAGCGCGGGGCGATGGGGCGCGGGAATGCGGAACGTGCGTCAGTACATCTGTGGTCGGTGCGTCAGTGGAGAGGACGGGGACAAGGGACGCCGGGACGACGGGACTACGGACTCTGAACGCGAGGTCGTGCGTCAGTATGTCAGTTGGCTGTACGTCTGTGGGTCGCGGACTCCGGACTAAGAACTCAGAACTCGCATTCCCTTTCGCGTGGTTCGCGTGGTTCGCGGCCAGACTCCCCTTCTCTGCGCGCTTCATCGCGACCCTCTCTTCATCGCTTCATCGTTCCTCTTCTTTCGCGTGTTTCGCGGTAAGATTTCCGCGACTCCGGACTCCGGACCTGCCTTCGACTTTCCTTCCCCATTCGCTCAATTCGCGGAATTCGCGGTTCGTCATCCCTCCGACCTCCGGCCCCCGGAATGCCTGTTCCGACCTCTGACCGCTGATCTCCGACCTCGGTCTTGGACTCTGGACTCCGGACCTGCCTTCGACTTGCCTTCCCCATTCGCTCGATTCGCGGAATTCGCGGTTCGTCATCCCTCCGACCTCCGGACCCCGGAATGCCTGTTCCGACCTCTGACCTCTGATCTCCGACCTCGGTCTTGGACTCCGGACTCCGGACTTGCCTTCGACTCCCCATCCCACGCATCTCCCCATGCCCTCCCTCGACATCCAATCCAACCGTCGGGCCGGCAAGTACACCCGGCGTGAGCAGCTTCTGCGGGTCCTCTGGGGCTGCCTGGGGCGGCCGCTGATGCGGCTCAGTCCGCGGCCGTGCTTTGCCTGGCGGCGGGCGGTGCTGCGGGCCTTCGGTGCACGCGTCGGACGGCAGGTGCATGTCTACCCGACGACGGTCATCTACTTCCCCTGGAATCTGACCGTCGGCGACTGGTCGGCCATCGGCGAGGACGCCCTCATCTACAACCTGGGACCCGTGACGCTCGGGTCGCGGGTGACGGTCTCGCACCGGGCCCACCTCTGCGCCGGCACGCACGACTTCCGCGACCCGGCCATGCCGCTTTTGAAGCCGCCGATCGCGGTCGGCGATCAGGCGTGGGTCTGCGCGGATGCCTTCGTGGGGCCGGGGGTCGCCATCGGCGCCGGCGCCGTGGTCGGCGCCCGCGCGGTGGTGGTGAAGGACGTCGCCGAGTGGAGCATCGTCGCCGGCAACCCGGCGCGGACCATCGGGCGGAGGGAGATGAGGGCGGAGACGATGAAGGGATGAGGCGATGAGGCGCCTGGAAGGACCACGGGACTACAGGACTACGGGACTACGGGACCACGGGACTGCAGGACTCCATGCTCCCAGCTCCACGCCCCCTGCTGCCGACCTCTGACCTCCGGAAGAGAGTGCCCACGAATTCTCACGAAGGGATACGAATGGGATGGGGGAGTTGACCACGAAGGGGACGAAGAACACGAAGAGGAGAGGGAAGTGGGAGTCTTACAGGAAGGACGGGAAGAGCGGGAAGGGAGAAGTTAACCGCGAATGGGGCTGATTGAGCGGATTGAGGGAAGGAAGAGTCGAAGGCAGGTCCGGAGTCCGGAGCCACCGACGCACTGACCACAGACGTACTGACGCACGACCCTGAGTCCTGAGTTCTGAGCCCTGTCGTCCTGTGGTCCTGTCTCTTCCCTTGGCGATCTTGGCGGCTTGGCGAGAGAACTCCCTTCCCTCTCCCATTCGTGTCCATTCGTGTGATTCGTGGGCAGTCATCCGCTCGCGCTCTATGTTCAGCATTCTCATACTGACCTACAACGAAGAGGCCAACCTGCCGGGTTGCCTGGCGTCGCTCGGCTGGTGTGACGACGTCGTCGTGCTCGACAGCGGCAGCACCGACCGCACCGTGGCGATTGCCACGGCGGCGGGGTGCCGGGTCTTCACGCGGCCTTTCGACGACTTTGCCGGCCAGCGCAACCATGGCATCACGGCGCTGCCGCTGAAGCACCCGTGGGTCTTCCATCTCGATGCCGACGAGCACTTCACCGTGGCCCTCCGTCAGGAGTGCGAGGCGGCCATCGCCGCCGATCAGCACAGCGGCTACCAGGTGCCGTCGCGGATGATGCTCTGGGGGACATGGCTGCGCCATGCGGCGGCGTACCCGGTGTACCAGATGCGCTTTCACAAGCGCGGCGAGGTCCGCTTCGTGCAGTATGGCCATGGCCAGCGCGAGGCCGACGCGGCGCGCGGGATTGGTGTCTTCACCGAGCCCTATGAGCACCACTCGTTTGGCAAGGGCCTCTCCGAGTGGTTCGCGCGGCACAACCGCTACTCGAGCCAGGAGGCCGCCATCACACTCGAGGCCCTGCGCCGGCCGCTGTCGTGGCGCGACATCCTCCTGGGCCGCGGCGTGGCGCGTCGGCGCGGCCTGAAGGCGCTGTCGTTCCGCCTGCCGGGTCGCGCCGGGCTGAAGTTCGTGTATCTCTACCTCTGGCGTCGCGGCTTCCTGGATGGCCGGGCCGGCCTGGCGTACTGTCTGCTGAACGCGGTCTACGAGCAGATGATCAGCCTGAAGGTCGCTGAGCTGCGGCGGCAGGGCGCCCCTCCGGTCGATGCATGAGGGCCCGGCCTGGCTTGGACACGGCGGCAGCGGTCACCCTCTCCTGCCGCGCGCGGGCTCTGCCCGCAACCCAACGTGGGCGTGGCCTGTGCGTCTGTAGTCTCGTATGAACCTTCGCGTCGTTGCGTGCGTCGTTTTGTCGCAGACTTTCAGCCTGCCATGCGGAACGGTCCATTTCCCAGGGCGCTGCCCTGGGCTGACGAATGATGCCCTTTCAGGGCGCCAGGCCGGAAGACCGCAGGAGGTACCGCCAGCGATGTTTCGCCATGCCATATCCGGCGTTCTACGCCGTGGACTGGTCTGTGGTCTGTGGTCAGGGACTTGTCAGGAAAGCACGTTCTTGGCGCGTAGCCGTACGAAGTGGGGTCTGATGGAACGCATTCTGGTTACGGGTGGCGCCGGCTATATCGGCAGCCACGTCTGCAAGGCCCTGGCGGCAGCCGGGTACGAGCCGGTCAGCTACGACAACCTCAGCGTCGGTCATCGCTGGGCGGTGCGGTGGGGTCCGCTCGAGGTCGGCGACCTCGGCGACGCCGAGCGCCTGGGCGCGGTCCTTGCGGCCTATCGCCCGGCGGCGGTGATGCACTTCGCCGCCAGTGCCTACGTCGGCGAGTCGATGGCCGACCCCGGGAAGTACTTCCGCAACAACGTCGCCAACACGATCACGCTCCTTGAGGCCATGGCCGCGACCGGGGTGACGCGGCTGATTGCGTCGTCGTCCTGCGCCACCTTCGGGGTGCCGGCGGTGCTGCCGATCGACGAGGACACGCCGCAGGTGCCGATCAATGTCTACGGCGAGAGCAAGGCCTGCATGGAGCGCCTGATCGCGTGGTACGCGCGGCTGAAGGGCCTGGAGTACGTGGTCCTGCGCTACTTCAATGCCGCCGGCGCCGATCCCGATGGCGAGACTGGCGAATGCCACAACCCGGAGCCGCATATCCTGCCGATCCTGCTGCAGGTGGCCGCCGGACGGCGCGAGGCGGTGACGCTGTTTGGCGATGACTACCCGACGCCGGATGGCACCTGCGTGCGGGACTACGTCCATGTCGCCGACCTGGCCACGGCGCACACCGCGGCGCTGGCGCTGCTGCGCCGCGAGGGCGGCACGCGGAGCCTGAATCTGGGCGCGGAGCGGGGTACGTCGCTCCTGGAGCTGGTGCGGATGGTTGAGGCGGTCACCGGCCGGGCGGTGCCGTTGCGCCGCGAGGCCCGCCGCCCCGGCGACCCGCCGATCCTGGTGGCCGCGTCGGCGAAGGCGGCCGAGGCCCTGGGATGGCGGCCGCGATACAGCGACCTGCGCACGATCGTGGAGACCGCCTGGGCGTGGGAGCAGGGGCAGAAGAGGGGGGGAGGTGCGTCCGTGCGTCTGTAGGCCGTGCGTCGGTGGGACCGGGCCACGGACTGCCGACCTCTGACCTCCGAGAGGGACTGCCCACGGAGCACCTGGCGCGGGCTCTGCCCGCAACCCAGGGGGAGGGTGCGTCTGTGCGTCTGTGGACTGTACGTCTGTAGCCAGAAGCCTGCCCGGCGAGCAAGTTTCTGACGGATAGTAGTAGCCAGAAGCCTGCCCGGCGAGCAAGTTTCTGACGGATAGTAGTACGGAATACACGGAAGAAGAGGGGGAGAGGGAGGGGAGTACCTCTCGCCAAGCCGCTAAGAGCGCCAAGGGGAGAGGGACGAAGAGGGCGAGTACGCCCGTGCGTCGGTGCGTCGGCGGGACTCCGGACTCCAGACTCCCGGACTCCTTGCTCCGGCTGGATGTGGCATGCGCATCCGTGCGCATGGTTCCCCGCTCCGGTCTGCGGCGGCGTCCACCGTGTCCACTCTGTCCACCCCGTCCACCTTCCCGCCGCCGCCTTCCCCTGGGATCGCCACTCTCCCGAGTGGCTTTCCTCCTGCCAATCAGGAGATTGGCGCACCCATGGCGGGCGCCGTTGCCCCGGCGCCCGGGCGATGCCGAGCCGACGCTCGGCGCTCCCAGGAGAGCGCCACTCGCCGCGTGGTGCCCACTCCGGGAAGCGACCACAGACCACCGACCACCGGCCCTGTCTATTCCGACCTCCGACCTCCGACCTCGGTCTCTGACTCCGGCCCCTCGCCCCTCGACCCTCTGCCCCTTAACTCCCGACTCCTGACCTGCCTGTGACTCCTCCCCTACTGACGCACCGACCACCGACGTACTGACGCACACTCCGCATCCCCGCGCCTCATCGCTTCATCGGTCCTTCACCGTGGGCGGTCCTTGCCCGAGGTCGGAGGTCGGAGATCAGAGGTCGGCAATCCTGATTCACTGACGTACAGTCCACAGACGTACTGACGTACATTCCGCATTCCCTCGCCTCATCGCAACCATCGCTTCATCGCTTCATCGTTTCTGAAAGGATGACCCATGCGCTATCGCAGTGCTGTCCTTAGCCAGTTCAACGCCGTGGCGCCCATTCGCATCTGCGACAATGGCGGCTGGACCGACACCTGGTTTGCCGGACATGGCAAGGTCTTCAACATCGCCGTGTATCCGTACGTCGAGGTGCAGATGCGCGTGCTGCGCCGCGATGGCGAGCGCGAGCGCTTCAGCATCCACGCCGAGAACTACGGCGAGCGCTACCAGCTCGCCGATCCCAAGGGCGCCTACGACAAGCACCCGCTGATCGAGGCGGCCCTCGACTACATGCGCATCCCGGACGAGGTCGCTCTGGAGCTGACGCTCTTCAGCGAGGCGCCCGGCGGGTGCTCGACCGGGACCTCGGCGGCGGTGAGCGTGGCGCTGATCGGGGCCCTCGACTGCCTCACGCCCGGGCGCTTGACACCGCATGAGGTCGCCGCGGCGGCGCATCGCATCGAGACGGAGCTCCTCAAGCAGGAGTGCGGCATTCAGGACCAGCTCGCCAGTGCCTACGGCGGGCTGTGCTTCATCGACATGCACCAGTTCCCGCATGCGACCGTGAGCCGCATCGACATACCCTCGGCGCTGAAGTGGGAACTGGAGAGCCGGCTGCTCCTGCTCTATACGGGTCACGCGCATAGCTCGTCGGAGGTGCATCGGAAGGTGATCCGCGAACTCGAGGACGCGGGTCCGGAATGCCCGAAGCTGACGCCGCTGCGGCAGGCCGCGGAGGCGTCGCGGGATGCCCTCTACGCGGGCGACCTGAAGGCCCTCGGCAAGGCGATGGTCGCCAACACGGCCGCCCAGGAGGAGCTGAATACGAGCCTGGTCGGACCGGCACACCGCGAGATCATCGCCATCGCGCGACGCCATGGCGCCGTGGGGTGGAAGGTGAATGGCGCCGGCGGCGATGGCGGCTCGGTCGCCATCCTGACGGGGCCCGACCACACCACGAAGCGCGCCATCGTGCGCGATGTGGAGGCCGCCAATGCGGCCTACCGGAATATCCCGGTGCACCTGGCCGACCACGGCCTGCGCGTCTGGGAGTCGCGGCTGGGGTAGGGGGCGGGTAGGAGTCAAATACAGGTCCGGAGTCCGGAGTCCGGAGTCGGGAGAGGGGAGTTAACCACGAACGGCACGAAAGACACGAACGGGAAGAGGGAGATTCCGCCGCGGAGGACGCGGAGGAACGCAGAGGGGGAGAGGGGGGAGGAGGGCGCGTACGCCCGTGCGTCTGTGCGTCGGTAGTCGTAATCAGGAGCATGTTGAACCGCGAATTGGGCGGATTGAGCGAATGGGCCTGAAGCCAGGGGGAGGCTGTAGCGGCGGCTGTCCCCAGCCGCTCCGGGGAGTGGGGTTCAACCACGAAGAGCACGAAGAGGCACGAAGGGAAGAGGGGAAGGGACGTTAACCACGAATGACACGAACC
>JAGVUW010000159.1 GCA_019136035.1 Verrucomicrobiota bacterium
CAATGCCGTTAAGTTTCGAACTTGGCTAGTCGGGGTGGCGTTGCCTGGCCTCGGCGCGCCGCCGCCTCTTCCGCTGGTACTGTGCGTGGGTGTTGCCTTTGCCCTTGGCTTTGCCCTTGCGACGGTTTCCGTGCCTGCGCAGACGATCGTAGGTTCTTCCGGGTTTCTCGAGGATCTCAGCTCTGAGTATCTGGGTCAGCATTGCGCCGATGATGCCATCGCGGGGGATGTCCGGCCTGAGGAGCATGGCCAGCAGTGCACTGGCGATGGCGGCCACGGCAGGCTTGATGCGCAGGTCGATGGGGAGGATGGCGCGACCCTGAGCGATGTGGCGTTTGCGCCAGGTGGCGGGTGGGTTCGGTTCAGGGGGATCTGGAAGAGGCAGGGAGGCTGCCACGGGAGACACTTCGGCGCAGGCGGGTGTAGCTGCGAGCGGCAAAGGCGTGGCAGCGGCGGGTTCTGCGGGGTGCTCGGCAGCCGGCCGACTGGGCACCGTTTCTGACGGTGGAGTTTCGGGCTGAGGGGGGGAATGCGCCGCTTTCGGCGGCCCGGGCCAGGAGACATGCCTGGGCCTGGACGCTGCGTACCCAGTTGTGGGCCATGATGCGCAGCAGTATCTCCTGGCGCACGGTGTCCGGTCTGCGGGAGAGCACCACCGGCAGGTGATCCTGACCCTTGAGGAAGCGCAGGTCGGTCTCCACTCCCCAGCGCTGGTGATAGGCACCGGCAGACTCCTCAGCGGGAAGGCGTTCGGCCGGCAGCGAGGTGAGCAGACGCATCGGCTCCCGGCCTGTATGGCTCGGCGGCAGTTCGATGTAGCGCAGCGGCAGCAGCCCGCCGCGCGGGCGTCCCTTATGGTCGGTGTCGACTCTCACGAGCACGTCGCAGTCGACCGTCCCGCCTCGGCAGCGCAGTTTCCGGACCCGGTCCCTGGACTGATCGCAGAAGCTGGTCCAGCGCACCGAGCTCACGCGCCAGAGGATCTCGACGGAACGTTCGCGCAGGTCCTTCATCCACGGCGTGTCGAAGAAGAGCCTGTCGGCCAGGAGCAGATCTCCGGCCCCCAGCCTGGCGGCCAGTTCCATGCCCGCGTGCAGTTCTGAGTCGCAGCGCGGCCTGAGGCGGTAGTCAACGATCCAGCCCAGGTTGGCCAGCTGCAGACTGACCAGCAGGGCCTGCGGCATGGGCTGGCGGCCGTTCCGGCGGCTGGAAGGGCGGCCGAACTCCTCGGCCAGGGCCGGAACCGACGGCAGGTCCAGCCATGATCCGTCCACCGCCCACAGGCGCAGGCCCTGACTGCGCGCCAGTCCGTCGAAGCTGGCCAGCCCCCGGGTGTTGGCCGTCGCGTACAGCGCCTGAAGAGCTTCGAGTCCCAGCCGTTGACGGACCTGGCACAGTGCCGCCGACGTGACCGGATCCGGAGCCATCGGCAGAGACCATTCGGCGAGCAGTTCCCGCAGCAGCGGCCAGGCCTCCGGCAGGTATCTCTCGAAGGTGTGCTGCCGGTTGTCCAACGCCCAGTTCAGCAGGAACAGCAGCACCCCTTCAGGCGGCCAGTGCGCCTGGCTGCCCCAGGGGCCGCACAGCCGGCCGGCGACGGCGAGGTCCTCCCGGGTCCAGAAGCCGGGCAGTTCCACGGCGGACGCGGGCGTCTGCCTCATGGTTGGCTCCTTCGCTTCCCGCGCACTGCCGGCGCGGCGGCCTTGCGCAGGTCGGCTTTGGCCTCCTCGAAACGCCGCCAGCCCTGCGCGGTCCGCATCAGGACGTGCCGGTCGAGCGCCGCGGCGGCCTCGTCGGCAAGCGCCTGAAGCCGCCTGCGGCAGGCGCGCATCTGCCGGTACTGCTCGCACATGGCGCGAACCTCCGGAACCGCTTCCGGCGGGACGGTGCGGGTGTGAGACTTGCCGTCGGCGGTGTAGGAAAGGCACCACAGCCGGTGGCGGTAGTCGGAGTCCATGCAGCGGCAGGCGGCCTTGCCGCAGCGCATGCGCGCCTCGTAGAGGTAGGCGTCCAGGATCGGGGCGTCCTGACGCACTGCGACGGCCAGTGTCTCCACCTCCCGGCAGAGCGATCCGAGCAGCTTTTCCATAGCCTGAACCTCCTGTCTATAGCCGACTATGACGTAACAAGCTACAGATACAGCCGCGCAGCGCCGTTGTCAATGGACTCCGCCGGTAAAAAGGCGCGGCATGCCGAGCTATGGAGCACCTGCCGCCCAAGTCCGCGGCGAACGGGTTGATCAATGCCGCCAGGAGATCATAGCAAGGTCGCGGCACCGTGCTCGAAGACGACCATGGACAGTTCGCAGTACCGCTGGCATCCTCTTCCCCACCAATACCGTACGAGACTTAATGGCATTGGCAGCACGACCCCCGGAAACGCGAACCCACGAACCACGCACCCTGAAGGGGTGCTAGGAGCCTGTCGGACTTCGCAACTCGCCGCTGAAGCGGCGCGGGGTTGCGAGGTCCGACATTCTCCCAGCCTGACCTATTCACGCGCCGCCTGACGTCGGTGCCGTTCCCTCCGGCTCAGGACGCAGCGTCTCAAGCGGGTCTCAGTCGCCGAGGTCGCGTTCGCTCTCGGCAGTCATGGCCACGCTCCCGCGCCGCCGCGGTCATGCCACAGCTCGGCCTTGAGTTCCTCGATGACATGGTACACGATAGGGCACACCGCCGTGTTTGTGACAGTCTGGATGAGCCTCCCCCTGAAGTTGCGTTTGTGGAGGTGCGGGAAGGACCGGCATAGGCGTTTATCGGTCTGAGTCCAGCGCCGAGGAACCCGGCGGCGTCCGCGGCGAGTGTCGGTCACGGAACTGTCCTGGCGGCATGCCCGCGATGCGCCGAAACGCCCGCATGAAGTGGAAGACGTCGCCGTAGCCGAGTGCGGCAGCGGTGGCCTTGATGGTGTCGCCGCGGGCCAGCATCTCCTTGGCTCGGTTGATGCGGGCGGTCTGCTGGAAGGTCCGGGGGCTCGTTCCGATGACCTCCCGGAACCGGCGTCGGAAGTGGGCGGGGCTAAGGTGCACACGGCGCGCCAGCTCGGGCAAGGGCAGGCGGTCTCCTCCCGGGGCGTTGAGCAGACGCACGGCCTCCCGGATGCGCTCTGCGGCGTGACCCGGCGCGACGTCCGCGGGGGAACGCTCGAACAGGGCCAGGATCGTCTCCTCGACGATGAGCTTCCGGCGCAGCACGGTGCCGCGTTCCTCCCGGCGCATGAGTGGATCGAGGGCCGCGTGGGCCGTGGCCACCAGATCGGCGGCGTGGTGCACGACGGGGTTTCCGGGGCTGATGAAGCCCAGCGCCTCGAGGGTCCTGGCGGCCGCGCCGTTCCACACAATCCACAGACTGGTCCACTCGGGGCGGGCGTAGTAGCGCGCCGCCACGCTCGGGAAGAGCAGGATGACGTCGCCGGCGCCCAGCGGCAGCGGTTCCCGATCGGCCATCTCGAAGACGCCGGCGCCGGCGGTGATGGCCACCGCGGCATACTGGCCGAGGATGCGGAACGGCGGAGGCGGCCCGGCCGCCTGGCGGTCACGGCCGACCCGGTCGACCCAGAGTCCGACGGCCTGTTCCGCCGGCCAGGGGGTCCGGAAGCGCTCGTTACGGTGGACCGGTGCAGTCATGAGCGAAACATACATAGGATTGAGTCATTTAGCCATAGTGGATGGGGTTTGGCGGTATACACTGAGGTCATAGACGGGGAGTCCACACCCCCGGCGTCAGTGACCGAGGACAAGGGAGTGCACTTGATGAACCCACGGGAACGCTATCTGGAGACGTTGCGGTTCGGCGCCCCGGACAAGGTGCCGCTGTCGCCGGGCGGTGGCCGCCAGTCGACCCGTGAGCGCTGGTACCGGGAGGGTCTGCCGCGGCAGACCAGGGACATCGCAGAGTACGCCTACCGGATGGCGGGTGGCCAGGCCGAGTGGCCTCGGGGCGGAGCCGGCTTCGGCATCAACGAGCGCATGATCCCGCAGTTCGAGGAGAAAGTGCTCGAGGTCAGGGCCGACTCCCAGGTGGTTCAGGACTGGAAGGGCAACGTCTGTGAGATCGGCAAGGAGTTTACCGTCGAGTACCTGCGCAACGCGATCGACTTTGTCACGCGCCGGTGGATCAAGTGCCCGGTGGCGAACCGCGACGAGTGGGAGGCGATGAAGGCGCGCTACAACCCGGACGATCCGGCGCGGTTCCCGGCGAACCCGGCCGACCTCGGGCGCGGTCTGGCGGATCGGCAGCACGTGGTGTCGTGGCATTTCTCCGGGCCGTTCTGGCAGTTGCGCGAGTGGCTGGGTTTCGAGGGGCTCTGCATGCTGTTCCTCGACGACCCGGAGTGGGTGCGTGAGATGGTCCGGTTCTGGGGGGACTACGTGGCGCGCCTGCTGGAGAATGGCCTTCGGTACCTGACGCCGGACATGGTTCACCTCTCCGAAGACATGGCCTACAAGGAACACGCCATGATCTCGCCGGCGATGACGCGTGAGTTCCTGT
>JAGVUW010000033.1 GCA_019136035.1 Verrucomicrobiota bacterium
TGTCCCTGGTGTCCCTGGTGTCCCTGGTGTCCCTGGTGTCCCTGGTGTCCCTGGTGTCCCTGGTGTCCCTGGTGTCCCTGGTGTCCCTGGTGTCCCTGGTGTCCCTGGTGTCCCATCCAAAGCCGGTGCCATGTGCGGCTATAGCCTTGCCGCACCCCTCCTCTGCTCAGGTTGTGCTTGCGTGCTGATTGATGCGGCCTGCAGGTCGTAGAAGACAAGACCTCACCCGACGGGAGACCGCCGGCACAGGCCGTAGGTCTCCCGTCTACAGGGTCTCCCGCCACGGGCAGGCAACGGCCCGCGGCGGGAGAGCCTTCAGAGGTCCCCGCCGAGGATCTGGCCGCCGAGGCTGCCGCTGAGGCCCTGGACGACGGCGGAGCGGTCTTCGCGCGTGAGGACCCGCAGCCGCAGCCGGATGCCCTGGGCTGCCGGATCCGACGGATCGGGCGTCAGGGTGAGCTCCGACGACGGGTTCTCGTAGACGCCGTCGACCATCAGGGCGTACGCCACGCCGTTGGAGAGCGTCAGCGGAGGCCGAGCTGGAGATACAGCCGGAAGGACCCATCCATCGGCGCCGGCAGCGGCGTCACGCAGGCCGCGTTGCTGACGAGCCGCTCGCTCCCAAGGATGACGCTGAGCTGGGCGCGGCCGTTGAGGGTGCGCCGGCTCGTATCCAGGGCCAGGTTCAGGCTGCCGCTGACGCTGGCGCGGGCCAGCGGCTGGCCGGGCAGCCCGAGGCGCTGACCGGTGAGCGAGAGCTGCGCCACCGCGGTGCCGTCGCGGCCCCGCAGGATGCCGCGTATCGACACCGGTATGCCGACGCCGCCCGCCGCGGCGGCGTGGGGCTGGAGAGACCCATCGCCGACCAGGCGGCCCTGGCTGTCATGGCTGAGCCGCAGGGTCAGGGTGGCGTTGCCAAGGTTCATGGTGTAGGCGCCGCCGAGGTTCCAGATCCTGCCCATGGCGCCCAGGCTGTCCGCCCCGACCAGGGCCACGAAGCCGCCATCCGGCGGCAGTGGGTTGTTCGGAACGAACCAGGCAGTCACCGTCAGGTCGTTCTGGACCTCCTCGTCGGTGCGCGGGTTGTCGTCCTCGCCGTCGCTCCAGCCGGCGAAGCGGTAGCCCTCGGCGGCGACGGCCAGGACCGGGAGGCCATCCTCGCCAGGCAGGACTGTCTGCGGGCTCGGCCCCACGGCAAGGCCGTTGGGACCCAGGAGGTAGGTGAGGGTGACATGCAGCCGGACGTACTGGGCCGTGGTCACCACCGGCCCGGTGATGACCTGCGGCAACGCCGGCGACCACCCCGAGAAGCCCCAGGTCGCAGCCGCGGTCACCGCCGGCGGCTGCGGGCACGGGCTGCCGTGCGCCACCATCGTCGTCACCTCCAGAGGACCGCCGGCAAGGGTGCCATGCGCGCCCGCCTGGAAGGTTACCGGGTAGGTGTTGACCTCGAACAGCGCCGTGACGGTGAGGTTGCCTTGGACGTCGCGGTCGGTGCGCGGATTGTCGTCCTCGCCGTCACTCCAGCCCACGAAATGCGAGCCTTCGGCAGGCACGGCCAGGACCGGCGCGCCGTCCTCATCGGCCACCACCGTCTGCGGGCTCGGCCCCACAGCGAGGCCGTTGGCGCCGAGGAGGTAGGTCAGGGTGAAGGTCTGGCGGACGTACTGGGCAGTGGTCTGGACCGGCCCGGTGATGACCGCCGGCAGGGCCGGGGACCACCCCGCGTGCACCCACGTCGCCGCGGCGGTCACCGCCGGCGCGTCCGGGCAGAGGCTGCCATGGGCGACCAGGATGGTCACCTCGTCCGGACCGCCGGCAAGGGTGCCATGGGCGCCCGCCTGGAAGGTCACCGGGTAGGTGTTGATCTCACAGACCGCGGTGACGGTCAGATCGCCGTCCACGCCCAGGTCGCGACGCGTGGCGGTCTGGACGCCGTCGCTCCAGGTGGTGAAGTGGAAGCCCTCCGCCGGCTGTGCGGTGACCTCGGCGCCGTCGCTGCCGTGGTCGACGACCTGCACCGGCGCGCCGCCGGTGATCGTGCCATTCTCGGCCAGGTAGGTCAGGGTGTACCGGTTGATCGCAAAGCGCGCCTGCAGGGTCCGATCGCGGTCGACCCCGTTGAGGGTGATCGGGTTGGTGGCACCGACCGGCTGGCCATCGAGCCACCAGCCCTCGAGGTGGTAGCCCTCGGCGGGCACGGCCCGGACGGGTGCCGTCGAGCCGCCGGGACCGACGATCTGGAGCGTCGGGCCGTCGGCGAGGGCGCCGTTGGCCTCGGCCTCGAAGCGCACCGTGTACCCGGCGATGGTCGTGGCCTCGGCCGCGGCCTTGCCGGGCTCGGTCCAGCCCACCGCGTCGGTGGCGACGCTGTAGAACCCATACGTACGGCCGGCCACGCCGGTATAAACGGCCCCGGTCAGCGGCGTATCGACCAGCCAGGGGGTGAAGGCGCCGCCGTTCTCCTGCACATAGATCGTCCAGGTCGCGGCACCGGAGCCGGCGACGCCGCCGAGGTCGTCCCAGCCGGACCAGGAGACCGCCATGGCCGGCGGCGACACCGCCGGGAGGGCATCCACGCGGCTTGCCGGTGCTTCCACGTCGATCGTCGCCAGGGCCTCCTTGTCCGGGCTGGTGCCCTTGCTCGGGTCGTGCGGGTCGACCTGGTTGGTCATGATCGCCTCGTTCTCATCGAAGACGATCCGGGCGACGTTGCGGATGCCGGTGCCGGTCGGCAGGCCGTCGCGCGGCCGGACGCGGAACATCACGAAGCCCTCGCCGCGGCCGGTAGCGTCATTCGGCGGCAGGAACCCGGCCAGGGCATCCACCGGCAGCTCGCCGGTCACCGGGTCGTAGGACTGCATCACCCACTCGACCGTCCGTGTGGTCTCGTCGAGGTGGACGCGCAGGCGCACGGGATTGGGGTCGGAGGCGACCGTAGTCGACCCGAGGTAATCGCGGGTGCCGGCCGGGAGGTCGACGGTGGTGCCGTTGAAGCTGATCTGGAGGGCCTCGAAGGTCCCGACCTCCAGGTCGGCCGGCAGGACGTCGGTGATGCTGACCGTCTGCGCCGGCGCCGTGGCGTCGTCCTCGTTCTCGAAGTGGATGATGTAGGTCACCTCGCGACCACCGGCTACCCAATTGGCAGCGCCGACGCCGAGGCTCTCTTTCTCATTGGGGTCACGGCTCAGCACCCGCCCGACGGCGGCACTGGGGCCATCCCCGCCCTGGGGGAAGCCTCCGGGGGGTGGCGGCGGCCACGGCGGCGGCGGTGGCGGGGGCGGCGGCGGCGGGTCGTCGTCGCAACTGATGGCATCCTCCAGGCGCCTGAGGTTGCCCGAGTGGCGCTGCAGCATGTCGTTGTACATCTCCTGCGCACGCTCGTTGTTCTTCAGGGCGTCGAGGATGTTCTGCTCCTTCTCCTTGAGGCCCTTCCAGTAGCCGTAGAGGTCCTTGATCGTGCCCAGGATGCCCAGGAACTTGCCCAGGCCGCCACCCGCCAGGAAGGTGCAGGTACTGCCGGCTGAGCCGCGGGCCTCCAGAGCGATCTTGGCGATTGTCTCGGTGATGCCGACGACGAGCTGCACCGTGGCGATGAACTGATCGAAGGCGACCTCGGTGACATCGATCTGACCGGAGTTCAGGCAGGCCACCAGGCGGGTCATGCTGTCGACAGCGAAGTCAATGGCAAACGACAGGTCGTTGTAGGCTTTGACCAGTTGTGCCGGTGCGTCCGGCGAGATACCGGCCAGGAGCTCGGGGCCCTTCATCGTCTCCATGGCACCGCTGAGGCCGGCGATCTGGATGCTGATCTTGCCGGTGAGGATGGCGATCTCGGCCGCCAGGCTGTTGAGCTCGGCGCCGGTCATGCCGCTGAGAGCCGCGTAGGTCAGACACCAGGCGTCGTAACGCGTGTTGATGCTCTGGGACGACAGGGACGCCTGCCGGTAGGCCTCGGCGGCATCCGGGCAGTCCTTGCCGGAAGCGAGGTAGGCACCCCAGTAGAAGGTCTGCAGGGTGCGCCAATGGGGCCTGTCAACCGTATGGCGTCTGGGCGGCTGCTGGCCATGGACCCAGTCCCAGATACTCCACTTGCCGCCGCCGCCAAAGCCGCCCGAGCCGGGCGCCTCGGCAAGCAGGATGTCGCCCATATCGACGTCGACGCCGCTGATCGTCACCGGCGTCAGCACCGGCGGCAGGCCCGGAAGCGTGCAGCTCAGGACGAAGTCGCCGTCGGGCAGCGGGCCCAGGGCAAAGAGGCCATCCGTGCCAGTGAGGGTCGAGCGCAGCTCGACGCCACGAGGGCTCAGCAGGGCACAGCGCACACCACCCACGGAAAACCCGAGCGGGTTGACGAGGTGCCCCATGGCATAGGACCCGCCCGTCGCCAGGACGACGTCCACCGTCGTCACGGCGCCCGGAATCGGGGTCACCGCGAAGGTCGACGGCGACCGGACGTGGTCGGTGACCCAGAGGCTCAGGGGCTGTGCCGGGAGGCCCGCCAGGCGGTACTCGCCGGTGGCATCCGCCAGCGTCAGCAGGGTCTCGCCATCGGTCAGGTCCGAGGCCCAGACCAGGGCAAAGGGCACACCGGTGCCATCCTCGGCACGAACGCGACCCGCGACCACGCCCTCAACCGGCAGCGCGACCGTAACCGCCACATCGGCACCGGCAATAGCCACGACCTGCGAGACGCGCGCCCGGCCCGGGGCCGAGGCGTTGAGGCGGTAGGTGCCGTCCGGCAGGTAGTCGAAGGCCAGGTGACCGGCGGCGTCGCCAAAGGCGGTAAGCCGCTCGCCGCCGAGGCCGTCCAGCCAGACCAGCTCGGCCACCGCGCCGGACAGGGCCACCGCGCCGTCGGTCACACTGACGGACAGGCTCCTGCCGCTCGGCTGCCAGGTGCCGATATCCACCGTCGCACCGCTGCCCACGACCACGCCTGTGCGCCGAGCCAGGCCGACGTCGCGGTGGGCCATGGAGAGGCTGTAGGACCCCGGCACCAGCATCTCAAAGGCAAAGGCGCCGTCGGCATCCGAGGTCGTGGACGCCACGACGGCGCCGGACCGGGCCAGGCGGACCTCGGCGCCGGACAGGGCGACGCCGGTGCCGTCGGCAATACGGCCGCGCAGCCGGCCGCGCGACAGGGCGTAGTCCTTCCAGACATCCTTGTCGGCGGGCGTCAGGCTGAACGCGTCGTAGACAAGGACCTCGCCGACCGGGCCGCTGGCCACCAGGGTCCAGTCGCCGCCACGCAGACCCTCGATCAGGAAGGTGCCATCCTCGGCGGTGGTGGCGCTGGCATTGTCGCCGCTGCTGTGTTCCAGATACAGCCCCAGGCCCGCGACCGGCTCAACGCCGTCGAGGACGCGCCCGGCGAGGCTCCACGGACGTTGCAGGGCGACCTCGAGGCCCTCCTTGGCACCGATGGTCACCACGGCCGTATGCGGCAGGTAGCCCTCGGCGCTGAGCATCACGGTCACGTCACCCATCGGCAGACTGCCGACAGTGAAACGCCCATCGGCATCGCTAAGCGTCGGCTCGAGGGCGCTGGTGCTGGAGACGGCGACTTCGACACCCTCGATGGGGAGGCCGCTGGTGCCATCGACCACGTGGCCCTGGAGCGTCCCGGGAACCGTCAGTGCCAGGTCACGCTCGAGGCTGCCGCCAGCCGGCACGGCAACGCCGTCGACGACACCGGCGCCGTAGCCCTTGCAGCGGACCTCCAGGCGGTAGGTCCCCGGCGCCAGGCCGCGAATCTCGTAGGTGCCATCCTCGGTGCTAAGTCCCGAGCGGCCCGGCGAGCCGTCGGCCGGGGCCACGAGGACCGTCGCCCCCGACACCGTCGCACCGCCAGGGGCCGTGACCACGCCGGAGACGGTGGCACCGGGCGGCACGACGGCATTCCATGCCAGGGTCGCGCCCGCCACCAGGCCCGAGACCTCCTCGACCAGCGGCGCGTGCTCGACCGGCAGCACCCGCACCACCACCGTATTGGGCGGCAGGCCGCTGACGTGGTAGCGTCCCGCGTCGTCGGTCAGGGCCTGGGCCCCGACGCCGCTGAAGGGGTCCCTTATCTCGATTTCCGCCCCGGCCACCGGCTCGCCGGTGACCGCGTCAGTGATCGTGCCGGCCATGGCACCTCCGGCCGGCATCAGCAGGACCGCATCGCGCAGCACCCCGCCGGGCGGCACCTCCAGGCTCAGGCTGTCGCCGCCGTAGACGCCCGCGATACGGACGTCGTAGACGCCCGCGGCAAGGCCCCAGAAGACAAAGCGGCCGTCATGCCAGGTCTTCCCGACCACGGCGTCGCCGCCGCCGCGCGGCAGGAGGGTCATCTCGACGCGGCCGACCGGGTCGTCGCTGCCCTGGCGGCGGACCTGGCCGGTGACAGCCGCCGAGCCAAGGTCGTACTCCTGGCGCTCCAGGAGCCACTGGAAGATCTCGAGGTTGTCGAGCAGCACAACGCCATACTGACGCGCCTCGGCGACGGCCCCTGCCGCAACCGCGATGTAGTCGCCATCGACGTCGCCGACGGCGGCCTTGAAGGCCGGCCAGAGCTCGTCCCAGCGCGGGTTGATGCAGGGGCAGAGGGCCGCTTCAACGGCGTTCCAGTCGATTGCCTCCTGGCAGTAGGTGCTACGCCAGGCGATGGTGTAGTTGCAGAGGATGTTGTTGGTCACCGACCAGGCCGCCACGGTGCCGCGTTCACCCGGGCGGAGGTAGCCGGGCGTCGGCCCGATCGGCGCCACCGCCGCCACCGAGAGGAGGTTTGACTGGAGCCGGCGGCTGCGCCAGATCGGGAAGCCGCCGTCGTTGGTCACCGTCATCATGATCGGCGGGCAGTCAGAGTCGCCGGTGTTCTCGAACTCGATGAGGACCGGGAACGGACGGTCCGGCCGCACCAGCGGCGGTGCCGTGACGCGGCAGCGGAAGTCCCAGCCCTTCCCGGCGGTGACCGTGAAGGCCGCCGCCAGGACCGACTCCAGACCGCCGACCTGGGCGACCACGTCGTAGACGCCCGTAGCGGCGCCATTCAGGTCCAGGACGGCATACGCCTCGCCGGAATTCAGCACGGTCACCCCGCTGGCCGGGATCGTGCCGCCGACGCCGCGCAGGCCGACCGCCAGATCCGCCGTAAAGCCGGCGCCGGTCAGGCGGACCGTCGTGTTGCCGGCGTTGCCGCCGCTGCGCCGGTCGCAGGCGTCGAGGGCGAAGACCAGCTCGGCGGCGGTGGCTGTGAAGGTGGTCGGCCCCGACGGCAGGTCTTCGGCCACGATCAGGACGTAGAGGGTCTGCTCGCCGGAAGACGCCGGCAGGGCCAGGCGCGGGTCGGCGCCGCTCGCGGGCGACTGCCAGTCGTAGTCGTAGATCGTCGGCAGGAAGCCGCGCCCGGCATACAGGCGCAGACGCGCATCGCCGGCGCCGGCGTCGACGCGGATGATCGCGTCCTGGCCGGCCGGGACCGTCACCGCATACCACGCCGCCGCGCCGGCCGCGCCGAGCTGGCCGCTGAGCGCCGTCGGGGCATTGAGCACCAGGGCCGGCAGGCCCAGAGTGACCGTACGGGCGGAGAGACCGGTGTTGTTGACGCGGTTGGCGCCCTCGGCGACGTCGTCGAAGGCATTGGTCGTAACCGACCAGTTCCAGACGCCGGGCGTGCCGCCGGGGACGGTCACGACCGCCTCGTAGGTGACCGTCTGTCCGGGCTGGATCGTGTCGGTGAAGGCCGCCGTGCCACAGGTCAGGCTGACCTCGCCGCGCTGCTGCGCCGCCGTCGAGAGACCGATGCGGTCGCGGCGCCAGCCTGAGACCCTCTCGGTGCCGCGGTTCGTGACCTCCCAGGCGATGGTGACCGCGTCACCGGCCGCAGCCAGGGCCGGCCCGCGCACGGCGGTGACGACGAGGTCGATGTTGGTATTGACGTGCTGGGAGTACTCGAGGGCGCCCATGTCGGGCACCACGGCCCCGCCGCCGGGCATGGGCACGCCGGTGTCGACGACGCGCGGGAAGTCATTGCGAGGCAGCCCGGCGAAGTCGGCAGCGGTGGCGTAGGTGCCGTTGGCGGCGTCGATGCAGGGCGACGTCGGCATGAGGTTGAGGTCGCCCTGGGCCGGATCGCGGAAGCGCGGGTCGCTCGAGAGATTGCCATTCTTGCCGGTCTGATCGGCCAGGCCGCCCGAGTAGTTCGTGCTGCCCGAGCCCCAGACATTGTTCGACTCGAAGACCGTGGGGCCGCCCCAGACGTAGAGGCCGATCTCGCGGCTCGCCGCGATGATCGCGTTGCGCACGACGCGCGGGTTACTGGCGCTGCCCCAGGCCTGGTGAATGCCGATGCGGTTGTCATAGAAGGAGCTGTTCACCACCTGGCAGACGCCGGCGGCGTTGTCGGCCGCCCGGAAGCCGATGTCGCAGCCCGCCACGATGCAGTTGAGCAGCTCGACGCGGGTCGTGTTGGTCGGTCTGTCGACCAGGATGCCGTCGTACTGGGTCTCCTCGATGCGGCAGTTCTGCAGGACCAGCGTCGAGTTCCGGCCGCGGACCATGGCCGTGCTGTCATAGCCGGTATGCCGGCCGGCGCCATAGCGGAAGTGCACCCGGTCGAAGGTCCCCGTGCCGCCATCGGCGACGTAGACGCAGTGCCAGTCGCCGGGGGTCGGCGTGCGGCCCGCATAGGGGCCGTAGGCCATGCCAACGGCAGCGCTGTCGTAGGACGAGGTCATGCGGATCGGGGCGCCGGTCGCGCCGATGGCCGCGAGCGTGCCGCTGACCGAGAGGGCGCGGCCGTAGTCAAAGACGATCGTCGCACCGGGATCAACCGTCAAGGTCATGCCACCCGGGACCGAGACGTCGTCGCGCACCCAGTGCAGGGTATGCGCCGGCCAGGTCGTCCCGGCCGCCAGGGCGCCGCCATGCTCGCGGGTGCCGTAGCGCAGCACCAGGATGTCGGATGCCGGCAGGGCCGTATCGGCCTCGACGCGGATGCCGCCCCAGTCGCCCGCGGCCGGCGCGGTGAGCGCACCGTCGGCGTTGTCGTCGCCGCCGAGGCTGTCATCACGCAGGCTGGTGAACACCGCCGGCGTCTCAGGAGTGCCAGCGCTGACCACCGCACCGCCTGGAAGCACCCGCAGGCTGCGGCCCTCGGCGACCTTGACCAGGGCGCCGGCCGCCACCGTCAGCGTCACCCCGGAGGGGATCACGAGGTCGTCACGGACGATGTGCAGCACCCCGGCGGCCCAGGTCTCATCCGAGGCCAGGCGACCGCCGTGAGGAATGCCCTCCTGATGGACCAGGACGGTCCGGACGGCATCGCCAGCCACAGCGCCGCCAGCCTCGCCATAGGCCAGACGCAGGGCGTACAGCCCGGACGGCAGGGCCGCGGTATCCCAGAGGAACGACCCGACCGGCGGGAGATCCGCGGCGATCGGGGCCATCTCGCCCCCCGCGGGGCCGGCATAGAGGTCCACGGTCGTCCCGGCAGGGGCACCGAGGAGCTCCCAGCCGAGGCTGACCTCGGAAGCGCCGACCGCGGGTCGCGGGTCGGTCCAGAAGAAACTCGGCGCGGTGTAGAGCACGGCCGTCCCGGCGCCGCCGATGCCGCTGCCGCCGGTGCCGCCGGCGGCCGAGACGGCCGGAACCGACACCGCCTGCTGGCCGGCGACGTAGACCGCGATGCGGCCGCCACCGCCCGAGCCGCCATTGCTGCCGTAGTCGCCCCAGTTGCCATTGCCGCCGAGGGCCTCGACCACACCGGCGCCGCCCCAATCGAGGGTATTAATAAGGATACCGCCGCCGCTGCCGGCGGCCATGGCCCAGTAGTAGATGCCGGGTGTGCCATTGGCGCGGACCGCGCCGTCGATCTGGATCGCGGCGGCGTGCAGGCGCACCAGGCCGCCACCGGCGGTATCGCCGCCGGAGCCCGGCCAAAGCGGGTTGTCGGGCCGACCGTAGGGCGAGTTGCTGGCGTTGCCGTAGCCCTTGCCGCCGTAGCTGCCGCCAGACCGGCCCTTGCTGCTGCCAAGAGCGCGCACCCCGAGGGTCGTGCCGCCGGGACAGCCCCGGCCGCTGACGTCGATCCGCGAGGCAGCATCGACAAGCAGCGTTCCCGTGGCATGAATCTCAAGCGCGTAGGTGGCGGTAGACGAGGGCGACGGGTGGGTCAGATTGGCGCCGTCAAGAACCGCGACGTCCACACAGCCGATCGGGGCGCCATTCATGGGCGCCGCCTCGACGCCGGCGCCGGCCACGGTCAGAGACCCGGGACGCACCCAGCCATCCGGACCAGGCAGGAGGGGCGTCCACGAGTACGCCGGGGTGCCATGGCTGACGACGCGAAGCTCGCTGACGCCGCCCTCGGGATCCAGGAAGACCGTGCCCATGGCGCTGGAGCCCGAACCGCCCTGGCGGGAGTGCGCCGTGACGCGGTTGGCCAGGTCGAAGCCATCGGCGTCCTGGTAGTGGATGGCGACGCGGCCGCCGCCGCCGGAGCCGCCAAAGTAGCCGTAGTAGCCGCCGGTGCCGGCGCCGCCGTCGGCGCCAATCAGGCCGGCGCCGCTGAGCAGGCCGGTATGGATGGAGATGCCGCCGCCGGCGCCGGCGCTGGCGGCGCTCGTCCCACCGCAGTCGCCGCCGTGGGCGAGGATGCTGCCGTCGATCAGGGCCGTCCCGGCCTGGATGCGGACCAGGCCGCCGCCGGCGGTCTGATTGCCGCCGCCGCCCGGCTCGGTCGGGTCGGTGAAGTCGCCATAGGCCGCGGGGACATTGCCGCCGCTGGTGCCGGTGCGGCCCAGGCCGCCATGGGAGGCGCTGGCCGCGCCCAGGTCGGGCACGTACGGCTGGTTGCCCTGGCCACGACCCGGACGGTAGCCGCGGTTGGTCACATCGATCGCCGAGGCCGCGTCGATCAGGAGCGTATCCGCCACGGTCAGGTACAGGCGGTTGGTCAGATCGGCGGTGCAGGGCGCGTGGGTCAGGGTCGCGCCGTTGAGAATCGCCACATTGTCAGCGACCACGCCGACGCCGGCCTGCGTCTCGGCCAGGACGCCCGGGCCGGCAATCACCAGGGTGTCCACGATAATGTCGCCGCCGGCTGCCGTCTGCAGGGGCGTCGTCTGTCCCACCGGGGTGCCATGGCTGTCGATGCGAAGTTGGTTCGCACCAGCGCCGGGCTGGAGGAAGACGGTACCGGCCGAACCGGGGCCGATCGGGAAGTTGCGCGAGACAGCCCGTGCCTGGGTCTCCGGATTGAAACCGGCAAGGTCATCGTAGTAGAGCGCCACGCGGCCGCCGCCGCCGGAGCCGCCGTAGTAGCCGTAGTAGCCGCCGGTGCCGGCGCCGCCGTCGGCGCCGATCAGGCCGCTGCCGCCGAGGAGGCCGGTGCGGATGAGGATACCGCCGCCGGCACCGGCGCTGGCAGAGCTGTCTCCGACGCAGTCGCCGCCGTGGGCCACGATGCGGCCGTCGACGAGGACCATGCCCGCCTGGAGGCGTACCAGGCCGCCACCGGCGGTCTGGTTGCCGCCGCCGCCGGGCTCGTCAGGGTCGGTGAAGTCGCCATAGGCCGCGGGGACATTACCGCCGCCGGTGCCGGTGCGGCCCAGGCCGCCATGAGAGCCGCTGGCCGCGCCCAGGTCCGGCAGCACCGGCAGGTTGCCGTGAGTCCGCCCGGGGAGATAGCCGCGGTTGGTCACATCAATCGCCGAGGTGGCGTCGATGTGGACCATGCCGGTCACCTCGAGGTCAAGGGCGTAGACCGCACTGGCCGTGCAGGGGCTGTGACTGAGCACGGCGCCGTTGAGAACAAACAGGCCGGCAAAGCGGTGGGCGCCGTCGATGACATGGGCACCGCCCCAGAGGACGACGTGGCCGTCGTCCAGGGCGTTGTTGCCAGCCGCCAGGGCCAGGGCGCCCTTCTGGAGGCGTGAGCGGAAGACGTCGTCGAGGGCCTCGCCCGGGGTGCCGTCGCCATCCTGGTCCATGGCCGTGCCGCCGGCCGCAATCTGAGGACCGATAGCCAGGTCGTAGGCCTCGCCGGCGGCACCGGGGCCGAAGTCGAGGAGCCAGCGCTGGCTGTCGGCCGCGACGAAGGCCGTCGCGACGATGGCCGCGCCGCCGCCCGCCGGCGTCAGGGTCGCGTCCGCAGCGGCGATGGAGCCGGCATCGACGGGGCGGTTGAAGACCACCTCGAGATGGCGGAACGGCGCCGCCGGGTCGGCGCCCGTCGGCAGGGCCTGCACCACCTGCAGGCCTGCAGACGGCGCCGGCACGGTGAAGGCATCGACCCAAGCGTCGCTCCCCGGCTCGCCGGGGGTGCCATCGCCATCCTGATCCATGGCATTGCCGGCGGTGTCCCGGATGCCCGGCCCGAAGACGAGGCTGTAGTCGGCGCCCCCGGCCAGGCTGGCGATGTCGATGCGGAAACTGCCGGCGTACGCCGGCGGCGCGGCGAATTCAACGACAAACCCCGGGGCCAGCGTCGACGGCGCATTGTCGTACCAGTAGGCGTAGTCGCCGCCGAGGTGCACGGCCCAGTGCTGGCCATCACGGTTGTCGGGCTGGTTGGACCCCCAGTAGGTGTAGACCATCGGGGCGCCACCGGGCCAGTACCAGTGGAAGTACGCCCCCGGCACCCCGGCCTCGCGACGCAGGCCGATCCAAGGGCCGATGCTGGTGCCGCCGGGGACATGGCGCCAGAAGGACACATCCGCGACCAGACTGCGGACGAAGGCCATCTCGCTGCCGTCGGCGATCGAGACCAGGGCGCCGCCCAGACGCCGTGCCTCGGCCTCAGCATCGAACCAGGTAATGCCCTCGCGACGCTGCACCGCCAGGTACCAGGTGCCCGTGCCGGGATTCTGTCTCAGGCCTGTCCAGAACGGCGTGACCGCCGTGGCGGTTCCCAGAGGAGTGCCGTTCCCGGCGCGGATCGTCACCTGGTCCGGCGAAAGGTCGGCGACACGCACCGGGCGGTTGAAGTGCACGGTGCGGCTCCTGCAAGGCGTGGTCACGGGGCCGTCGACGGCCGTCACCCGCGGCCCGCCGTCGTCGATGAAGAGGTCGAGAATGGCCTGGGTCGGCTCGCCGATCCAGGGCGTGAAGACGACGGTCAGACGGTGCGCGCCGCCGGGCAGTGCTTCAGGCGGCGTCAGAGCGACGGTGCCGGCGGCGGCCACCACCTGGCTCCAGCCGGGCACGGCGACGCCGTCGCGGTAGACCTCGACCAGGCCGCGAGCGCTGACGGTCACCTGCAGGGTCGGCGTGGTGTCGCCGGTCAGGCAGTCGGCGGCGTCGAGCCCGCCATCGCTGGCCGGATCGAGGGCCGCAACCACCCGCGGCGGCAGCGCGGGAATACCCACAGGCACACTGGCGACATCCTGGCCGCCAGCGAGGGCATTGCCGGCGGCATCACGGACCGTCGTCGCGCCACGGATCGTCAGGCGGTAGACATCGCCGGCGAGCGCCGGGTCGCAGCGCAGGGTGGCGGTACGGGTGGCGGCGTCGTAGCTGAGGTCGACGAGGTCGACGCTGCGATCGACGTCGTTGCCATTGTCGAAGACACCGTCGCCGCCGCTGGCGGCGAGGAGGTAGTTGCCGACATTCAGCACCGTCGCCTCGTCCATCGCGTGGCTGTCATCGTAGGTGATGCGCAGGGTGCGCCGCGGGGCGGGCAACGATGCGGCTACCCAGGTCGGCGACTCGGCCGCCACGCCGGCGCCGAAGATGCCGTTGCAGCCGGCGGCCTGGTCCACGATGGTGCTGCCGACGCCTTCGTCGAGGCGCCAGAGCCCGGCCAGGCCGGGCTCGTTGCCGACCGGCGCGGTGGCCACCAGCGCCGCGATCTCGGCCGGCGTCAGGGCACGGCTCCAGACCTGCGCCTCGTCAATCTGGCCGGACAGCAGCTCGCTGCGGGAGCCGTTCCGCAGACGCCCGCCGAGGGCCACCCAGCGCGGCGTGGCGTCGACGACCGCCGCCGGCGAGCCCGCCTGGCCGGTCGTCCCGAGGGGCTCCTCGATGCCGTTGACAAAGACGCGCATCGCGTTGACGCCTGTGCCATCGAAGACGGCGGCGAGGTGCACCCAGCGGCCGAGGTTGACGACGGTGGTGCCGTTGCGATACCAGTAACTCCCCGGCTGCTTGTGCTGGATGACCTGAACTCTGCCGCCGGAGATCAACAGAAGCAGTTCGTTGTTGACATCGCCGTGGGCCAGCGAGATCACGGTGCCGGTGTCATCCGTGGTCCGGACCCACGCCGCCAGGGTCGCACTCGTCGTGAAGCCCCAGGTCTTCGCCGTCGTCACCACGTAGTCGTTGCTGCCGTCGAAGCTCAGCGCCGTGCCCGACACGACGGCGCCGACCTGCGGGGGCGTGGTGTCGACGGTCAGCGCGACGCTGGTCGTCGCTACGGCACCCAGCCAGGAGGTGAAGCGCACCGGCACCGTGTAGGCGCCGTCGGGCAACGGCGTGATGGCGTCGACGCGCCAGGGACCGGCCGCGGTGACCGCACGAGAGGCCTCCCAGGAGCCATTGCGGGCGAAGTCCACCGCGATCGTGCCGGGCTGGTCGACGGTGACCAGGAACCCCGGCAGAGTCTGGCTGGTGATGCCGTCGGCGTTGGAGAAGCCGCTGTCGGTCTCGGGGGCGACCACGGCCGCGAGTGCCGGCACGCCCTGTGCCACCGGCACCCCCGGGCTGGTGTAGTCATCGCCGCCGAGAAGGGCGTGGCCGGCGGCGTCGCGCACGGTCGCGGTGCCGCGAATCGTCACCTGGAGCATGTCCTGCGGCAGCGCCGCATCGAAGGCCAGTACAGCACCGCGCGTCGCCGGCACGTAGGTGACCGACTGCAGACTCCCCGTGAGGTCGACCTCGTTGCCATTGTCGAAGAGGCCGTCGCCGCCGCTGGCGAGGACGCTGTAGTTAGCGGTGTCCTGAACGCTGGCGGCGTCCATCCCGCCGACATCGAGGTAGGTGACGTACAGGGTGTGGTGCTCAGCCCACCAGGTGGGCGCGGGCTGCCAGCGCGGCAGGTCGCCGCCATTCCAGTCGCCCAGGACGCCGTCGAAGCCATTGCCGGTGGCGTCGGGAGCGACCGCCGCGTTGCCCCCGTTGAAGTGCCAGCAGGCGCGCAGGCCGGCCTCATCGCCGGCGGCACGCTGGAAGCGCAGCGCCGCGATCTCGGCCGCGCTGCGGGCGTAGTCCCACAGCCGCAGCTCGGTGAGGGCGCCGCTGAAGGCCTGACCGGCATCCATGGCGCCGCCCGGCGAGTCCTGCTCCTGCCCGACGATGAAGGCGCCCGACGCCACGCTCGGCGGAGCGCCGTTGTAGACTGCCGAGTTCAGCAGCCGGCCGTCGTAGATGATCTCCATGCGGTTGGCCGCGTCGCTGTAGGTCACCGCCACGTGGTGCCAGCGGCCGTCATAGACGCCATCCAGAGTCGCGCTGACCGTCGAGGATGCGTTCTCGATGTTCAGGGTGCCGTTGGTGAGCCAGAGATTCACCGCGGCCGTGTTGCCCGACTGCATGGCACATATCAGCGACTGGCCGCTGGTCTTGGTGGTCTGGAACCACAGCTCGAGGGTGTAGGCGGCAAGGCCGCTCAGGGCCGTGTGCGGCAGGGTGACCATGTCATAGCCGTCGTCGTAGACCAGGCAGGTACCCGCCGCTACGCCGCTCACCGCCGGCGGCGTCAGGTCGACCTCGAGGGTGGCGGCATGCGAATCCGGGGTGCCGTCCTGATTCTGATCGAGGAGCTCGGCGGCGAGGTTCTGCAGGCCGTTGGTGGCGTCGCTGCGGACCGTCAGCCGATAGAGGCCTTCCGCCAGTGGCGCGGCGCTGCTCAGGGTGACCTCGAGGGCGCCCTCCGCATAGGCGGGTGTCAGAGCCACGATCTGGTCATCACCGCCGCCGGCGGCGCGGTTGGCGCCGAGGTGCAGCAGCTCGTAGGCAGCCGCCTTGCGGGCGCGGACCGGCTCGAGGGCCTGGCTAAAGTTCAGCGTCAGCGTCGTCAGCGCCGCCTCGCTGGTGATGCCCGCCGGCGCCTGGCCGCTGACGGCCGGGCCTAACGCCTGTAACGGCAGCGCCGCCGCCAGAGATAGCAGCGCCAGACGCCAGAGGCGCTGACAGCGATGCGGCGAGGCGCGCCTGAAGGACACCGAAATAGACCGAGACGGGAAGAGGGTGAGCCATGGCATCGTGGTCACGGGCGGGCCTCCTTCACAACGCGTCGCCGGATCGAGCCGAGCTGTCAGTATAGAGGAAGTCACGACGCGGCGGGCATCGCCGCGGCAGAATCCGAGGCCGCGCACAGGTGGACACAAACGACCCCTTATGGCAGCCTCCGCCGTTACACTATACAGGGCACTGCGGCACTGCAAGACCCGGGCGTTCGTGCTGACATTTTTCGTGACCGCCGGCGCCTCACCGACGCTGCCATCGCGGCAGCGTTCCTGGACCCCCCCGCGAGGACAGCGGCGCGGGTCACGTCGGCCCCCGGCGCCGGCCGTGGGCCACCTCCCCGGGCGCCGACAGCGCCCGGGAGATGATCCGACCGATCGGGCCGGTCGGCCGCGGCCCCCGACGCCCGACGCCCGACGCCCGAGGCCGGAGCCGGCAAGGCCCGTCCGTGTTCGTCCGTGCGGGTCTGTGTCCGTCCGTGTCCCGAGCCGCGGGGCCGCGGCCCCGCGGCCCAACACCGGAGCCGGCCCCCGGCATGCACCAGCCTAGGCGTAACGGCGGTTGCTCCAGACCTCGATCACGCCGCCCTGGTCGTCGACGAGAGCCACGGTCCTGGCGAGGTTGGCGACGATGCAGGCGTGCGTCGGCAGGAGCCGCACGCGCTGGCCGACACGCAGGCCGTTCGCCGCATCGATGACGCCGTGCTCTTCATACAGGCGCGTCAGCACCTGCCGCTCGGGCTCGATGAGCAGCCCATAGCCGCCGGTGTCCGAGGCGTTCTTGCCGCGGTCGCTGCCGAGCAGTTTGCTGCCGACATTGAGGACAGCCCGGTCGGGTGCCGGACGGCTGATGACCGTGGCGATGACGGTCAGAGCGCAGTCCTCGAGCCTGGCCGTGCCGTTGGCGACCTGCATCCCGTCGTTAAAGACGTAGTTGCCCGGACGGACCTCGGTCACGCCCCGGAAGTCCGTGGCGGTCTTCGCCGAGGGCGACGAACCGACGCTGACCTCGCCGCAGGGCACGCCGGCGGCGCGCAGCCCCGCGCCCATCGCCCCCAGGGCCTGCACCGCGGCGGTGGCCTGCCGGATGAGGTCCTGGTGGTCGGCGGCGCCGTAGACGTGGCCCTCGTGCGTGAAGATGCCCTCCAGGCGCAGCGCCGGCAGAGCGAGCACCCGCCGCGCCAGGGCGGTCAGCGCCTCCAGGGTGGCGACGCCGCAGCGCCGGCCGCCGGTATCGACCTCAAGGCGCACCGCCATCGGCATCTCGCGGGCCGCAGCGACTGCCGCGAGGGCCTCGGCGCCGTCCACACTGTCGACCGCCGTGATCAGATGTACGCTGCGGGCCACGTCGAGGAGGGCATAGAGGTCGACACGGTCGACCACCTCGCGGGCCACGAAGATGTCGCGGACGCCATGGCGCGCCGCCAGCGCGGCCTCCTGCGGCGTCGCCACGGTCACCCCGCCGGCCCCGGCGTGGAGCTGGCGTTGCGCGATCTCGGGGAGGTTGTGCGTCTTGATGTGCGGACGCAGACGCACGCCCAGACGCTGGCAACGTTCGGCCATGGCCTGGAGGTTCGACTCCAGGACCCGCCGCGAGATGAGCACACAGGGCGTCGGCAGGTCGGCAATGCGGGTCATCACGGTTGCCCTCCTCTCGAATACGTCACGAAGGCCCCGGCGCGCTCGCCGTTGAGGGCGCCCTGCTCGACGACGACCGTGCCATTGAGCACGACGGCGTCAACGCCACGCCACGACGACGACCGGAACGGATCGGCGGCGGGGTCGAGCTTCTCCAGATCCGCCACCACGACGTCGGCATGCCACCCCGGACGCAGACAGCCGCGCTCCGCCAGGCCCAGGCGCGCGGCCGGAGCGGCGCTCAGCCGCTGCACCGCCCTCGGCAGATCGAGAAGGCCCTCCTGACCGACATACCGGCACAGCACCTGCAGGAAGGCCGAGCGCAACCGCGGGTGGGCGACGCCGTGCTGGACCGGGATGCCATCGCTGCCGAGCAGCCCCAGGGGATGCGTGGCCGTCCGGCGCACGTCATCCTCGTCCATCTGGAACAGGAAGATGCTGGTGCGGCCGCGGTCGGCGAGGACCAGTTCGATCAGGGCCTCGACGACGCTGCAGCCCATGGCAGCGGCCACCTCGGCCAGGGTCCGCCCGACCCACCGCCGCAGCGCCTCGGAGACCGAGCCGGCGATGACGATGCGCTCGGCGCCGACGCTGGCCAAGAGGCACTCGGGCCGCGCCAGGGCCGCCGCCACCGCGGCGCGCTCCGAGGGCACCCGCAGGCGCTCCATCAGGCGTTCCGTCGGGACATCCAGCATCGCCGTCGGCAGGAGGGTGATGATCGTCGAACAGCCGAACGCGAACGGATAGGCGTCGTAACGCACATCCGCGCCGGCCGCTGCCGCCGCCTCGAGGCGGGCCAGGACACCCGGCACGCGGCCCCAGTTGCGGCGCCCGGAGGCCTTCAAGTGCGAGACCTGCAGGGCGACGCCGCTGGCGGCCTGCACGGCGAGGACCTCCTCGATCGACGCCGCCAGGCCGTCGCCCTCGTCACGGATGTGACAGCAGAACAGACGCCGGCGCGACCGCGCTACCCGCGCCAGGCCCGTCAGCTCATCGGTGTCCGCAAAGCAGGCCGGGGCGTAGAGCAGGCCGGTCGACAGACCCGCCGCACCCGCGTCGAGCTGCCGCGCCAGAAGCGCCTCCATGGCCGCCTGGGCGCCCGCCCGGAGCGGACGATCGCAGCCGTTGGCAAAGAGGCGCAGGAGGTTATGCCCGACAAGGGAGACGACGTTGACGCTCGGCCGGCCGACCCGCCGGACGTACTCGTCCAGATCCGCGCAGAGGTGCTCAGGCTGGGCGTCGTCGAAGAGCATCGCCAGGAAGTCGTAGGCCGCCTGGGAGCGTTCCGGCGCGACCGGGTAGAACGAGAAGCCGCAGTTGCCGATGACCTCGGTGGTGATGCCCTGCAGCAGGCGCGTCTCAGCGCCGCGCCCGCAGAGCAGGTCGAGGTCGGCATGGCTGTGCATGTCGGTAAAGCCCGGGCAGACCATGCAGCCCTCGGCGCGCAGCACCCGCCGTGCCGTCCCGGCCAGCTTCGGGCCGATCGCGGCGATGCGGCCGGCCGTGATGCCGACGTCGGCCGGCCGCAGCGCCCCGCCCAGGCCGTCGGCCACCACGCCGCCGGCAATGACCAGATCGAAGCTCACACGGAAGACCCCGCACTGCGGCTGGCAATGACGTCGATCTCGACCTTGATGTCAAACGGCAGCCGGCCGGCCTGGATGGTCGTTCGCGCCGGATACACCGGCCCGAAGTACTCCTTGTATACCTCATTAACGCGCGCGAAGTCGGCCATGTCGCGGAGGTAGAGGGTCACCTTCAGGACCTGCCCCAGCGAGCTGCCGGCGCCAGCCAGGATGGTCTCGACGTTGATCATGGCCCGCCGGAACTCGTCGACGACATCGCCGGTGAGCATGGCGCCGGTGGCGGCGTCGACGGGGCCCTGTCCGGAGACGAAGACCAGGTCGCCGTAGACCACGGCGGGTGAGTAGGGGCCCTTCGTCGGCGGGCCGTTCTTCGGCCAGATTGCCTGCTTGTCCATGCCGGTTCGCTCTCCTGTCGGGTGTGCGGGTCGCCTATCGCCGCCGGCCACAAACGCGGTGAGGCCGGCCGGTACGGGGCACCGCGGCGCACGGCACCGCGGAACACTCTCACCATAGCCGCGGCCGCGCCGGTTTGCATGTGCGCCGCGGCGATGTACGCTCACATCGGCCCTGCGATAGCCCTCATGCCTCGAAGCCGAATGCCACGACCATGCTCAGGACGACGGCCATGACCAGACGCCTGTTCGCCGCAGCGCTCAGCCTGGGGGTCGTTCTCGTCGCGACGCCCGCACCCGAAACCGCGCCCCTGCAGCCGCAGGCGCGCGAACGCGTGCCGCCGCCGTTTGCTCCCCTCGCCATCGACGGCAATGCCATCGCCGCCCGCGACCGGCGCTGTGACCTCAGCGGCATCATCCCCCTGCCCCGCGTCGGCGGCCGCGATATCCTCAGCGGCGCCGCGGTACGGCTCGACGGCGAGGCCCTCACGCCGCCGGCGCTGACCTGGACCCTCCGCAGCCCCGGCGCCGCGGCCGCCGAGCGCCGCTGGCAGCATGGCCCGTGGTCGATCCAGACCTCGTACGCGGTCGACTACGACGGCTTCATCACCCTCGACCTCACCCTGTCGCCGGCCGCCCCGACGACGCTCTCCGGCCTGACTCTCGACCTCCACCTCACCCCGGCGGCCGCACGGCTCTACCAGGTCCCGGCCTGGGGCCCGACCCGCGCCGGCGCCTTCCCGGCCTCGGCAGAGGTGACCACGCCGGCGCCGGGCGTCTGGGCCGGCGCCGCGGATGGCGGCCTGGGGGTCTACGTCGCCAGCTTCCGTGACTGGCGCGGCCCGGGAGCCTGGCTTCAGCTCGCCCGCGACGACACGGGTGGCGGCCTCGTGCGCCTGGCGGTGATCCGCGGCGAGACGGCGCTGACCGCCCCGACCACATGGCGCTTCGGCTTCATCGCCACCCCGGTCACACCCCCCGAGACGCGGCATTGGCAGCTCCATACCATCAGCGCCACCGCCGAGGACCTCCTGCACCTGGCGCCCAACGCCCTCATCTGGTCCGGCCTCTCAGATCACTATGCCACCTTCACAACCAACGACCCGGCCGGCGACGCGGCCCGCCGCGGCGACGTCGAGCGCCTCCACGCCGCCGGCCGGCGCGTCCTGGCCTACACCACTTACGCCCATGTCGAGGAGGGCGACGTCGAGGCCCCGGAGGATTGGTGCCTGCATACGCTCGCCGGCGGGCGCCATGCCCAGCCGGTCGGACCGGGCTCGAAGGCACGGCGACTCTACTGCTGCCCCGGCAGCGCCGCCTGGGTCGACTGGAAGATCGCCGACCTCGAGGCGGCCATGGAGCGCTACGGCGTCGACGGGTTCTACGTCGATACCTCCTACGTGATCACCACCTGCGCCAATGCCACCCACGACCACGGCTGGACCGACACCGACGGCACGCGCCATGGCGACTTCATGGTCTGGTCCATGCGCGAGGTCTGGCGGCGGGCCTGGGAGACCATCGCCGAACGCCGCGGCGAGGCGACCATCTACGCCCACCATAAGTCCGGCTGCCCGCCGGCCCTGGCGGGCTTCACCAGCGCCTTCTGCGACGGCGAGCAGTACACCGGCAGCTCCATCAGGCAACTGACCCTCGACGCCTTCCAGGCCCAGGACGCCGGAAGGCCGATCGGACCACCGGCCTTCTTCATCGAGCAGTACTTCCGCTCGGCGCTCTTCGGACTGCGCGAGAAGGGCGAACACCACAACCCCGCCGAGAGCGTCATGCTGGCCCTCCTCCATGACGTCCTGCCCGTCGGGCACCCGGGCTTCCACCCGCTGCGCGAACTCCTGGCCCTCCGCGACGACCTCGGCCTGGCCGACGCCGCCTGGACGCCCTACCACGCCGCGGACAACCCGTGGCGCATCGAGGATACCCCGGATCTCGTCTGCTCGTCCTACCGCACCGCCCGCGGCGATACCCTCGTCATCGTCGGCAACCCGACCTACGCGCCCCTCGACGGCCGCCTCGCGGGACCCGCCGAGGCGACGACTGGCCGCCAGGCCCTGCAGATCGACGTCCTGGCCCGCATCGGCCGACGCACCGCCTTCACCCCAGGCTACCGCTGGGAGCCCGCAGCGGAACGCCTCGCCGTGCCGGCACGCGCCCTGGTCCTGGCTGCCTTCGTGCGCGACCCAGATGCCCTGGAGCCCTTCCGCCACCAGCGCGGCTTCTTCCGGGTGGATCCCGTGCCTCGCCGCCAGCCAGTGCCGGAGGGCTGGGCCCTCCTGGCCGACCACGACGACCCGGACTGGATCTTCGCCAGCGACCGCGGTACCCTCACCGTCACCGAACGCGATCCGGTCGACAGCCGTCGCGCCCTGCGCGTCGAATCCCGCCCGCCGCGCGCCTCGGCCGCCATCATGCTCGAGTTCACCGAGCCGCGCGACTGGTCCGGCGCTACCGCCCTGAGCCTCTGGATCAGGCCCGACCGTCCCTACCCCCTGCAGGCCTTCGACCT
>JAGVUW010000239.1 GCA_019136035.1 Verrucomicrobiota bacterium
TACCAGCTCCCCCAGGAGAGCCCGACCAGGGCGGTGCGCGTCGCATCGACCTGCGGCAGGCTGCGCAGCAGCGAGTGCGCCAGGACCATGTTGGCGACGTTGGCCACGTGGTCCTGCCGCCGGCCGCCCGGCAGGGGCTGCCGCTCGAGCTGGCTCTCGCCCTCGCGGGTCGGATCGACGATCACCGGGCGCTGGTTGTACCAGTCCATCGCCAGCACCGCGAAGCCGTAGGAGGTCCAGAGCTTGACGTAGGCCGGGAAGGCCGTGCCGCCGCCGCCGTGGACCAGCACCACCCCCGGGTAGCCGCCCGCCGGAGGCGGCGTGCTCGGCAGGCCGATGTAGGCGAACACCGGCGCCGCGGCGCCGTCGACCGGGACGCCGTCGTAGAGGATCGCCTGCAGGCCGGCCGACTCGCTGTCGGGGAAGCCGGCCGGGCGGAAGGACGGTACCCGCGTCAGAAGATCCGGTGACCAGTGCTCGGCGGGGTCCTTCCGAACGGGCGCTTCGGGCGCGGCTGCTGTCGTCGTTGGCATGTCGGCTCCCTGGCTGATGGCGGCGCCGATCCACAGGGCCAGGAGGACCCGTGCGGCAACCGTGACGCCTCGCAATCGATGCATGGCTTCGGCCTCCCACAAACGCGGCCCGTCCCGCCGCGCGACCGCCGCGATGGGCGACGGCCCGCCACGGCGAACCGGACCTCAGTCCCGGAACTCCGGGTCGTCGAACATCGGCGCCGGGGCGTCGCGCTCGCTCGCACAGCGCGTCGGGCACTCGGCGCAGGCTTCGACGAGGCTGTCCCAGGCCTCGGCCGCGTGGTTCAACAGCCGGTCGACCAGGTCGTCGGTGGCCTCCGGAAGGGCCTTCTCGAGCGGCTCGTAGCCGATGCGGATGGCCTCGTTGCGGTTCTCCAGGCGGTCGAGGATTTCGCGTCGGAGGCTCTTGGCATAGGCGACGCAGACCCGCGCGATCGCGTCGCCGTCGACGCCGGCCTCGGCGCGCAGGTCGGCCACCAGCTCGCGGTCGTGGAGGATCCCGGACTCCATCTCGAGGGCGTACTCGTAGAGGAGCCAGTTCAGCTTGGTCTTCTCAGCGTCCGAGCGGTAGAAGTCCTCAGGCTTGACGCGATGGCGCGGCGCGGCGGCACGGGATGTCATGGTGTCCTCACGCAAACGCGGGCCGCGGCATCGTTGCCGCCCGCCGGTGGAGTCTCGGTGCACACCAGGAATCTACTCGCTCGGCGCCCCGCCGCCACGGCTGCCGCCGCGTCCGGTCAGGAACGGCCGCAGCCGCCCCACGGCCCGTGGTCAGCGCCCGCCCGGCCGTTCCGTCGCCCTCCCGCCGCGGCGTCGGCCGGCATCACGGCGAGGCGGCGCCCGGGCCGGCTGGGCCTGTCGAAGGCGCCGCCAGGCAGGCGGCTACCGCCATCGAGAGCTCCCTGGCCGCAAAGGGCTTCGACAGGAAGCCACGGGCGCCATCCCGCAACAGGGCGTCGACACCCTCGTTGCGGTCGTAGCCTGAAATCAACAGTACGGCCAGTCCCGGGGCCAGCGCCCTGAGGGCGTGGAAGGTGTCGGCGCCGCCGAGCTCCGGCATGACAAGGTCGAGAACCACCAGGTCGTAGCCGCCCGGGCGCGCCCGGCAGCACGCCAGGGCCGCCCGCCCATCGCTGCAGGCCGTCACCGCATAGCCCAGCCTCCCCAGCACGCGTGTGGTGTAGTCACGCACGCCCGCTTCGTCGTCGACCACGAGGACATGGGCCTTCCCCAGGGCCGCGGCGGCGGCGGCCGCGCGCGGCCGGGTGGCATCCGCGGCCGCGGCCGGATGCTGCGGCAACAGGATCGTGAAGGTCGTTCCGGCGCCGACGCGGCTGGCGACCGTGATACTGCCGCCGTGGCCTCTCACGCAGCCGTAGGCGCTGGCCAACCCCAGGCCGGTGCCTTTGCCCGGCTCCTTGGTCGTGAAGAACGGCTCGAAGATCCGCGGCCGGACCGACTCGGGGATGCCCGTGCCGGTGTCGCTGACGCGGATCTCGACGTAGTCACCCGGGCAGACTCCGTCGTCACCCGGGCGGCTGTCCTCCCGGGCGACGTGGACATCGCGCGTGGCGACGCAGAGGCGGCCGCCCTGCGGCATGGCGTCCCGTGCGTTCAGACCGAGGTTCAGGAGGGCCGAGTGCACCTGAGATTCGTCGCCCAGGGTCCACGGGCAACTCGCCTGGAGGTCTGTCGCCAGCTCGATGCCGCGGTCGATGGAGCGTCCCAGCAGCGTCAGGACCGACCGGATGGCGTGGTGCAGGTCTACCGGTGCCGACGCCTTCGGGCCGCGGCGTGCAAAGGTCAGCAGCTTGCGTGTCAGTTCCGCCGCCTGAGTGCCGGCAGCACGGATCTGCCCGGCCAGGACGGCTTCCTCACTCGCCGGCGCCGCCGACTCCTGCAGCAGCTCGGCGTTGCCGATGATGGGGGTGAGCAGGTTGTTGAAGTCGTGGGCCACCCCGCCCGCGAGCTGACCGATCGCCGCCATGCGTTCAGACAGCCGGAGCCTCTCCTGCATGCGCTCGCGGGCGGTCACGTCCAGAAGCATGACGATCATCGACCTCTCGCCAAGCAGGCTGGCCCGCAGTTGGACGCTCTTGGTGGAGCCGTCCCGGCAGGTGACTTCGTAGACGACGTCGCGGCGCATGTTGTCGGGGGCGACGTCCTGCTCCCAGTTGGCCTGGATGACCTGGCGGTAGGCCGGATCGGGGTACGCCAAGGCGATCCAGGCGGCTACGGTGGGAATGTCCTTCAGCGTGTAACCCGTTATCGCCGTAAACTCTTCGTTGACGTAGGTGCAGAGGCCGCCGGGGTCGGTCGAGGCTATGATGGCACCAAAGGGAGCCTTCTCCAATCCCGCACAGAGGAGCGCGACATCCCCCGGGCCGTCAGGACCCGGCGGGGCGGTGGTCTGCGGGTCGTTGGACATCCGATGTGGCTCCACGCGGTCTGGCCGCCAGAGACTGACTTCCGAACACCCGCTGTCGGCGGCAGCCGCGCACGCAGTCGACGAGTCGTTCTCTGCTGTCCGTGACGGCGCCGCCGCCGACGGCCTACTCGGCTCAGATGACCTCGAGGGCATCCCGCGCCGGCAGGGCCGGGAAGGGCGCCGTCGGCAGACGCTGGTACCAGTACGCCACCGACGCGATGTCGTCCTGAAGCGGCAGATAGCGGCCGCCGCTGCGCCAGCCGAGGGCCTGAATCGTGACGCGGAGGTCGCGCTCGAAGCGAATCGGATCGGCGATGTGCCAGCGGTACAGCCCGAAGCGCTGCTGGCTGCGGTACAGGCCGTCGGGCTGAAGCACCTGATGCAGGCCGCTGTACGGGGTGGAGAAGACCTCGTAGCGGTGCGTCTCGCGGTTCTCGAAGTTGTACGAACCGCAGAAGTAGTCCTCCGTGCCGGTGCCGCAGATCGTCGGGAAGTCGCCGTCGCCGTCCAGGAAGAACTTGATCTCGCCCTCGCCCCACCAGCCGCCGTTGTTCACACCCCAGGCCATGGCAGTGCCGACGTAGTGGCCCTGGCCGCGGACGCCGTCGAGGATGGTGTAGACCTCCTGGAAGGGCAGGGGATTCACACGCCGGAACTGAGCATGGAAGTAGGCCGCATCCTCCGGCACCTCGGTCAGGGCGTAGTTGATCTGGTAGTAGAGCCGCATGTCCTCGCCGGAGAGGTTCGTCATGGTCATCCGGCAACGCCGCCGGAAGGGCATCTCCCAGTAGCTGTTGAAGGCGCTCCCGGGATTGACGCATACCGGCAGCGAGCTGATCGGCGCGTACATCCCCCAGCCCATGCCGAAGAAGTCACCGATCGGGCATTCGACCGAGGGCTGCTCCTGGTCGTCCCAGAAGATGCGCAGGATGCTGAAGCGCCAGGTGCCGGTCGGCGTCATCCAGATCTGCTGGATCGCACCACTGCCCTCGATGTCAGCCAGAACGAAGGTCTGGCCCGCCGGGATGATCACCGATGGCGAGACCTTCCAGCCCTGGCCAAGTTCGCGGGCACAGTGCTTCCCGGTGCCCTCGGTGGCCATGCCACCTTTGCCCTTCTCACCGGTGAAGTTCTCCGGGCTGATGGACCGGGTCTGGGCTTTGGACAGCCGACTGAGGTTGCCCAGATTCATCCCCAGGCCGTTGAACGCCGTCGCCATGGATCGCCTCCTCTGCTGACTGACCGCGTGGCAGCAACGCCGCCGCACCCGCCCGGGACGTGGCCCGTCCGCAACTGGCCGCCATGCTACCATGCCCCACCGTCAGCCCCGACGCAAGGCACGTCCGTGTCCCGAGCCGGCGGGCCGCGTCACCGCGGCCCGCTCCCGCGGCCCGCTTCACGCGCGCGTGACCACACCCCTAAAACGGCCTTCCCCCGGCCCTGCCCGGGGGCCGGGAAGAGGCCGTCCGCCGCTGTCATCGCCGGGCCAGGCTCTTGCAGCGAATCGCA
>JAGVUW010000447.1 GCA_019136035.1 Verrucomicrobiota bacterium
ACGCCCAACGCCGAACGCTCAACGTCAAACGCCCAAGGCACGAGGGCAAACGCCCAACGCCGAACGCTCAACGTCAAACGCCCAAGGCCCGAGGGCGAACTCCGAACTCTGAACTCCGAACTCTGAACTCCGAACTCATCCCCCCGACCCCCGACCCCGGAGCCGACAAGGCCCGTCCGTGTCGGTCTGTGTCCGTCCGTGTCGGTCCGTGTCCCGAGCCGCAGGGCCGCGCCCACGCGGCCCGCGCCGCCACGTCCGGCGCTCCCCCGGGCGCCGTCGGCGGCGCCCGGGGGACATGCGCAGGGATGCGCATGCCACCTCCGCGAGGGCGCCCGCCGGTCAGCGCGGGATGAGCCGCAGGGCGTCGAGATTCAGCGGGCCGCTGACGCTGATGAGGTCGAGGGTGTGCCGACCAGCCGTCAGGACGAACTCCACGGGCTGCCCCGGCGCCGTGCTGACGATGACATGGCGCCACTCCTCGGGGGTGGCGCCGAAGCCGCCCGTGGTCGGGATGCGGATGGGCCGGTCGTCGGCCAGGAGGCTGCGGCCGTCGAGGCGCAGGGCCCGCACCGCCTCGGGTTCGTGCGTCGAGACCTTCAGCGCCAGGAGGTAGCGGCCGTCAGCGGGGACCTCGATCTGCCAGCGGGCGCCGACGCCGATCACGGCCGGGGTCGAGACGCCCTTGCCGCCGGAGAGGAAGGCCCGGTGCGAGTAGACCTGGAGCTGGCCGCGCAGGGCCTCGGTATAGCTCTCGGCCTCGATGAGGATCGCCGACGCCAGGCGCGGGTCGGCCTCCTCGATGAAGGCCTGATCGACGGCGTCAGCGGCGCTGTAGAGCGGCGTCAGGGCCAGGTGCAGGGCCGCGTCGGCCGCGGCGGCGGCAGGCCACGCGACCAGGAGGTGATTCGTGGCGCTGAGCAGGACCTCGTCGCCGTCGGCGGCCTCCTGGCGGTCGAACCAGACGCGGCCCGGGCCGGTGCGCTGCAGGCGGTACACCCCGGGGGTCGCCGCGACGTCGCCCCAGACGACGGTGTCGAGGTGGACGCTCTCGGCGTGCTCCCAGGTCGTCCGCGGCGGCGCCTCGCCGAGGGCCAGGGACACCGCCGGCGCGCGCGGCGGGGTCGACGCCGCGCGAATGACGACGGCGCTGGTCCCGGCGCTCAGGCTCAGGCGCAGGCGGCCGCTGGCCGCGTCGTAGCTCCAGGGGACGGCCGTCTCGACGACGCCGGGGGCGCCCGGCAGGAGCAGCTCGACGGCGGTGTCCTGCGCGGCAGTGAGGTCGGCGCGCAGGCCGGAGCCGGTGCGGCCGAGGCTGACGCTGACGGCGCCGTCGGCTTCGACCAGGGTCAGCGCGCCGAGGCGCAGGCTCTTTCCCTCGACGAGGAGGTACCGCTGCAGCCCGGCGCGCGGGTCGGCCGCGGTCTCGTCGAGGTCGCAGGCGGCAGCGCGGCCGACGAAGGTCATACCGGCGGCGCTCGTCTCAGCGGTGGGGCTGGTGGCGACGGCGGCGGCGAGGCTGCTGGTGTCGAGGCGGGCCTTGACGCCGACGGCGTTGGCATCGGGCTGGGCCGTGGCGGGGGTGAGGGCCGGCTCGGCGGGGCCCGGCGAGGCGCGCAGGAGGGTGGCCCAGCGTGCCGTCGGCGCGGTGGCGACGGTCTCGGCGGTGTAGTGCCACTGCTTGCGGTAGGTGCCGCGGTTCTCGGGCGGCACGCCGAAGTCGTCGGTCTGGGTCTGAGTCAGTTCTGCGGGCATGAGGTGCTGCACGGCCAGCCGTGCCGCGCCCTTGCGCAGGATGACGGCGCGCTCGGCGGCGCGGATCTCGGGCGGGTCCATGCTGTGCAGGAGCCACTGGAAGCGCTGCGGCTCGGGCGCGGCGAGGTCGTCGACGATGAGGAAGTGCTCCGGCGGCACGTGGAGGATATGCCGGTGGAAGCGCTGCAGCCGTCCGGCGTAGGCAGCAGTGGCATCGCCGAGCCAGTAGCTGAAGGCGGTGCCGCCGTGGTAGGCCAGCGACTGACCGCCGGCATGGAGGTCCTGGATGGGCTGGCCCTCGCCGCCGACGAGGATGGTGTTGTGGGCCTTGGTCTGCTGGGCGTACTGCACGTGGTGGGCGCTGCCGTACCACGGGTAGTAGCCGCTGTCGATGGCCAGGGGCTCGCCGTAGGCGTAGATGACGAAGCTGTTCTGGTCGGCATGGCAGTGCGAGTAGGAGCCGTAGGGGCTGGCCTTGGCGAAGAGCATGACATCGTCGGGGCGGTAGAGGCGCGAGTGCATGGCGACCCAGCCGATGTCGGCCGAGTGCCGCGCCGGCACCATCCCCAGCGGCGGCCGCGAGGTCGCCGGGAGGTCGTACAGGAAGTACCCGTACGGGCTCGCGTCGAGCGGTCCCGGAACGCGGTCGGCGAACCAGCGGAACTCCGGGGTGCCATAGCGGGCGGCGTAGCAGGCGAGGTTGCGGGCGTCCGAGATGTCGACGCCGCCGGTGCCGCTGTCGCCGAAGTGCGAGTAGGTGCACCAGGGCGGATGGAAGAAGAGCTTGAACCAGCCGTTCTGGCGAAACCATGGCTTCTCGAAGAGGTCGATCGCGGCCGCCGAACGCAGGGCCTCAGCGAACTGGAAGGCGAAGAAGCAGGACCACTTCCAGTAGGTCACGCCCTGCGACCAGCCGCCGTCATCGCCGCCCCAGGGCGGGAAGGAATTGGCGTAGACGCGAACCACGTACTCGAGCCACTCGGCGGCCTCGGGGACCTCGTGGGCCACCGCCAGGGCCACCAGGCCGAGGTAGCCGATGTTGCTCTGGCCATGCGAGTCGTACGGGAAGTTCAGGATGCGCTGCTGCGGGCCGTTGTAGCGTGCGTAGAGGACCCGCCCGCGCGCCTGGATGGCGGCGGCGACGGTGGCGCGTTCGGCGGGTGTGAGGGCCTCGTAGATCCAGTCGTAGGCCATCGCCGACTTGATGGCGATCTCGCGGAAGACCTGGTCATTGGAGGCGAAGCTGGTCGCGCCCTCCGGGTCCCAGCTCGAGACATGCAGGAGGTACCGCTTGGCGCCCTCGGCGTAGGCGGCCTCGCCGGTGACCAGGTAGGCGAAGGCCAGCGTCCAGAGGCCGTCGACGACCTGGCCGCTGTCGCGCCGCAGGACCGCGTCGACCTTGAAGTACTCCATGTCGATCGGGCGCTGCAGCTTGGTCAGGTCGCTGTCGACCGGCTCCGCCGCCGGCTCGGCCGCGAGGCGGCGCTGCAGGCCGGGCTCGAAGGCCGCCCACCAGTCGCGCGAGACGCCGAGGCGGCGCTGGCGGAAGGCGTCGAGGCCGTCGCGGCGGACGTAGAGGCGGGGGTGGTCCGTGGCGACCCGGCCGATCACCGGCTCGGGCGGCAGCAGGAAGCTCACCGCGTTCGGCGGGACGACGAAGGACCGCGTCCGGCTCCAGGACGAGGCGTCGCCGTCCTCATTGATGACGCGATAGCGCCAGAACCACGTCCCGGTGGCCAGGGTCTGCGGCGGGTTGAAGCAGTTCCATGGCACCTTGTCGTAGCGCTGCAGGGTCGGCCCGGCGAAGGCCTCATCCTGGCAGAGCTCGAGGGTGTAGGCGCTGGCGGTCTCGGGTCGCCAGCGCAGGTCGGGCGGGTTCTGGCCGACGACGGCGCCGTCGGCCGGGTGGGGCTGGATCAGCAGCGGGTGGCTGGCGCGGTCCTCGAGGCGCACCGGGATGCGGTCCAGGGGCCGCAGCTCGAGGTCGTCCCAGGCGCAGGTGCCGGTGCCGTAGAGGTAGAGGAGCAGGACGATCGCCATCGGCTGGCCGCGCAGCTCGGGCGGCACCGGGAAGTCGGCGACGACCTCGCGCCAGGCCGCGTCGCCGCCGGTGATGGAGTCGCTGGGGGCGCTAAGGATGGTCTGCGTGTCGTTGCCGCGGAAGAACTGCACCATGATGGCGCGACGGCCGCCGCTGCCACGCGTCTGCGCGCGCACCTGGAGTGCCCGCGGCGCGGCGGCGAAGGTCACGCGCTGGGTGACGCCGGCGCGGCCGTTGTCGCCGGTGGCCTTGCCCTCGACCTTGAGACACGAGTCGCCGGCCGGTCCGCCGGTCGGGTCGAGAACGACGCGGTACTCGCCGACGTGGGCGAAGCGCCCCCAGCCCCGCGGCAGGTCGCCGCCCGGGACCGTCGGCGGGTCGAAGGTGCCGCTGAGCAACTGGCCACCCGGGGCTTCGGCGGCCACGAGCGCCGCCGGTGCCAGCGACCAGAGGGCCGCCGCGGCGAGCGCGATCCAGACACGGCGATGCGGGCGGGTCATGATGCGTGGTCTCCCTCGTGCGTGAACGTCGTGCGTATTGTATTGACGATGCCGCCTCGGCTCGTGGACGCGTCCGCGTCTGTGGACACTCGCCCTTCTATGTGGGCCGTCAAGGTGCTGCGCTGCTTTTCTGTTCTCTTGCCTTCCCTGCTCCTCAGTCTGAAGGCTCCC
>JAGVUW010000047.1 GCA_019136035.1 Verrucomicrobiota bacterium
CAGCCAGGCCGACATCGACCGCATCTACCGCGGCTACTGGGAGCGCGTGCGGCAGTTGGCCGAGTGCCGCCTCGGCGACATCGTCGGCCACCTCGACCTGCCCAAGAAGTTCGGCTTCTTCCCCGCGGTGGACCTCTCCCGCGAGATCGGCGCCGCCCTCGATGCCATCGCCGCGGCCGGCCTCTGCGTCGAACTCAACACCGCCGGCTGGGACAAGCCCTGCGCGGCGCCGTATCCCTCCGTCGAGCTGCTGCGCGAGGTCGAGGTGCGCGGGATACCAGTCATGCTCAACGCCGACGCGCACACCCCCGGCGACGTGGCGCGTCACTACGGCCGCGGCGTCGCCCTCTTGCGCGACTGCGGCTTCCGCGCTCTGCGCGGCTATGCCCGACGCCAGGCCTGGGAGTTCCCTCTGCCGGAGTGACCACACGCCATGACCCGCCGCCAGCGACTGCGTCAGGCCCTGCGTTTCCAGCCCACCGACCAGGTCCCGAAGGACCTCGGCGGGATGCTCTCGACCGGCGTCAGCGCCTTCGCCTACCCAGGCCTGGTGGCAGCGCTCGGGCTGCCCTCCCGTCGGCCGCGCGTCTATGACACCGGCCAGATGCTGGCCCTGCCCGACCCGGATGTCCTCGACGCCCTCGACTGCGACTGCGCCTTCGTCGCCGCGGACGCCTGCTGCAACCTCTTCGACGAGCCCGAGCGCTGGCACGACTACGACTTCCGCGGCCGGCTCCCGGCCCGGGTGATGACGCCGGCGGCCTTCGTCGACCAGCCCGACGGCTCCATCCTCCAGCATGGCCACAGCACTATGCTGCCCTCGGCCTACGTCTTCTCGGCACCCCACGGCGGCCAGGTCCTCGATCTCAGCGCCGAGCCGCCGCGCGAGGACCTCGAGGCCCTCGCCGCGGCGCTGGCACAGCAGCGTTTCACCCCCGAGCGCGTCGCCGCCATCGGTGAGTACTGCCGACGGGCGCGCGCCGCCAGCGACCGCGCCATCATGTTCAGCGGCCTCTCGGCCGGCCTCGGCTTCCGCCATGGCATGGCGCCCTTCTCGATGCTCTGCCTCCTCGACCCGGGCTATGTCCGCGATCTGCACCGCGTCCTCATCGACCACGCCATTGCCCAGGCCGAGCGGCTCCTGCCGGCCATCGCGCCCTATGTCGATGTCATCATGCTCTCGGCCGACGACCAGGGCACCCAGCAGGCCTCGATCCTGCCGCCGGAGGCCTACGCGGAGCTCTTTGTGCCGGCCTACCGGCGCCTCAACGACGCCTGCCACCGCCTGGCACCCGAGGTCTTCACCTTCTACCACTCGTGCGGCGCCATCTACGACCTCCTCGACGCCGTGGTCGACGCCGGTTTCGATGTGCTCAACCCGGTGCAGTGGTCGGCCGGCGGCCACTCGTACCTCGAGTGGAAGGACCGCTGCCGTGGCCGCCTGGCGCTCTGGGGCGGCGGGGTGAACACCCAGTCGACCCTGCCCCTGGGCTCGGTCGAGGCGGTCGCCGACGAGGTCCGCCGGGTCGTGACCACCCTGAGCGCCGACTCGGGCTATGTCTTCTGTGCCATCCATAACCTCCTCGCCGAGATCCCGCCCGAGAAGATCCTGGCGATGTACCGCGCCGCCGCCGCGGCGGGCAAGGAGAACTGACCATGAAGACCCGCATCATCCGCGTCGTCGCCATCCTGGCGTCGCTGTCACTCGGCGTCGGCCACGCCGCCGTCGCGGCCACCCTGACCGGCGGCGGCGTCGCCGTCGAGCTCGACGAGGCAGCGCGGGTCACCGGCCTGGCCATCGCCGGGCGGGCCCTGGCCACGACACCGGCGCCCTTCGTCGAGCTCTGCGACGTCGCGACCGGTCACTACGTCGCCGGCCGCCTCACGAGCCGCGAAGGCGGCCTCTGGCACCTGCGCTTCGACGAGGCCCGCGCCGAGGTCGTCCTGGCCATCCGCGAAGACGCCGGCGCCCTCCGCCTGGTCTGCACCGTGCGCGGCGAGCCCCTGCCCGCCCGCGGCCTGCTCCTGCGCTTCAACCTGCCCATGGATGCCGTCGGCTGGCAGTGGCACAGCGACATGCAGCAGGCCGAGCCGATCCTCGCCACGAAGACCTACGCCAATGTCCGGCCCCTGCGCGCCTATGCCGACCTCCCCGAGTGGTCCGACCAGCCCGACCTGCGCATGGGCTACTCCAACCGCAACTTCTGCACCGTCCTCAGCGGCCCGGTCGGCCTCTGCCTGGCCGTCCCGATGGACCGCCCGTGCCTGTTCCGCACCGCCTACGACGCCCCCGGCCGGCGCCTCGAGGTCGTCTACGACTTCGCCCTGGCGGCCGAGACGCGCCAGCCCCACCAGGCCGAGTTCGCCTTCGACCTCTACGCCTGCGACCCCGCCTGGGGCTTCCGCGATGCCCTGGCGCGCTACTACGCCCTCTACCCGGAGCTCTTCAAGGTGCACATCCGCGAGCAGGGCCAGTGGATGGCCTTCAACCGCCTCTCGCAGATCGACAACGTCAATGAGTTCGGCTTCGGCCTGCAGGAGGGCGCCGCGGAGCCCGACTACGACGACCGCATCGGGGTGCTCTCGACCACCTACTTCACCCACGCCGGCATGGGCGCCAACCTGCCGAACTACGACCCCGAGAAGGACCCTCTGCCGCCCCTGGAGGCCCAGGTCGCGGCCGTCGAGGCGGCCTTCCGCCGCACCACCGGCCAGGATGGCGTCTTCGGCCAGGTCGGCCTGCATACCGCCGAGGGCCTGATGGACGTCCGCAAGTGGCGCGTCTACAACCACCTCATCGCTCAGTTCAACCTCGACCCGGAACTCGCCTACGGCGCCTGGACCCTGAAGCGCGCCGTCAGCCAGACCGACGACATCAAGGCCCGCCTCAAGGCCGACCTCGACGGCTTCTACTACGACGGCCTCTCGGCCGGCGTCAACTACCGCACCGAGCACTTCCGCACCGCCGACGCGCCCTGCCTCTGGGACCCGGTGGCGAAAAAGCCCTTCATCAACAACTTCTTCTCGTCCTGCGAGTTCGCCCGCGCCGCCGCCGAGCTGCTGCGGCCGCGCGGACAGATCACCATGATGAACGGCGCCGTCGGCGCCAGCTTCTTCGTCGCGCCCTGGCTGGATGTCCTCGGCGAGGAGACCGGCCTGATCCTGCCGCGCGAGGGCCTCAACTACATCCGCGCCACGACCTACCAGAAGCCCTTCATGACCCTGCTCAAGGGCAACTACGAGCAGAAGCTCGGCCATGCCGAGATCGAGCTGTTCATGCGCCGCTGCCTGGCCTACGGGATCTTCCCCGGCTTCTTCGACTGGCCGCCGAGCGGCCTGGGCCCCGGCGGGCAGTACTGGAACCACCCGCGCTACTACGAGCGCGATCGCGATCTCTTCCGCACCTACCTGCCGCTCTGCCGGGCCCTGGCCCTGGCCGGCTGGGAGCCGGTGACGCAGGCGCGCTGCGACCACCCGCGCCTGGCGGTCGAGCGTTTCGGCCCCGACGCCGACGGGGTCGTCTGGCTGACGATTCTGAACGAAGAGCCGACGGCGCAGGACACCCGCCTGACGATCTGGCCGGCGGCCCTGGGGCTGGACGCCGCGGCGCTGCGGGCCACCGACATCCTCAACGACACCCGCGTGGCTCTGGAGCGCGATGGCGACACGCTGAGCGCCGCCGTGCGCCTGCCGGCTGACGGCGTCCTGGTGCTGCAACTGGCCACCCCGGCGCAGTCGGCACGCTGGCGCGCCGGCGCCGCCCTGGCGGCCTTCGAGAGCGGCCGGCACATGCGCGACCTCGACCGCGGCCGCCCGCCCCGGCCGGTGCACTGGCGCGCCCCCGACGCGGCCCTCGAACGCGCTCCCGGCGGCCGCGGCGTCGTGCTCAAGGCCGAGGCCGCGCCCTCGATGAGCCAGTGGGTGATGCTCTTCCAGGACCAGCCGCGCGCGGTGACCCTGCGCATCCGCGCCGCCGCGGCGGGCCTCGACCGCCCGGCCGGCGCCGTCGGCATCGTCTGCCGCAAGGCCTGGGTCAGCCCGAGCTATACCTACTATAAAGAGGAGGTCTTCGAGCTGCCGGTCGGCACCTACGAGGCCCGCGACCTGAGCTTCACGATCACCTCGGAGCAGCCCCTCCGGGCCATCCAGGTCACGGCCTTCATCAAGGCCGGCACGCCAGGCCGCCTGACGCTCTCCGAGCTGTCCATGACCGACGGCGGGCGCTCCGAGGTCGTCGTCGACCCGCAGTTCGCCGAGTGGTACGAGCCGGTCCCGGCGATGACGGCGGCCATGACCGACGGCGAAGCCGCCCTGGGCCGGGCTCTGTCGGGCCTGAGCACGGCGGCAGGCCCGGACGCGGCGACGCAGGGCAGCCTCGCCGAGGCCTTCGCGGCCTGCCGCGGCCTGCGCGACGCGGTGCGCGCCGCAGGCGCGGAGAACGGCGCGCGGCGACTCCGGC
>JAGVUW010000210.1 GCA_019136035.1 Verrucomicrobiota bacterium
CAGGTAGCCCGCCGAGACGGCGCAGACCAGGCGTTTCCAGCGCATGTCGGCGCGGCAGCGTGACGGCAGGCGCTGGCGCAGCATCGGCGCGACGTTGTAGTGGTAGATGTTGATCGGCAGGTGGAAACTTCGCGCCAGGCCGCGGTTGACGATGATCCAGTTGTCGCCCAGGAGCGTCGCGCCGCGGTCCAGCAGACGCATGGCCAGGGTCGACTTGCCGACGCCGCTGCGGCCGCTGAGGAGGAAGGCGCGGCCGTTCCTGACGATGCCGCAGGAGTGGACGGCCGGTGCGGTGCGTCGGCAGAGCTCGTAGCGCACCACGCAGTCGATGATGCGCGAGCCGATCGCGGCGGTGCCCAGGAGGCTCGGCTGAATGCGCAGACGAGTGCGGGCGCTCTCCCAGCCCTGGAGCTCCAGGCGCCAGCCGAGGACCTTGTAGGTGTCGTCGCAGCCGAGGTAGTCCGGCGCGACCGTGAAGCGCCGGTCGACGCAGAGCGCCTCCGGCGGCGGCTGCAGCTCGAACGGCCCGATCTGGATGTCGATGTCGACCGGGTCGATAGGCGCCGGGCTGCGGTAGTGGATGTAGCCGCGCTTCGGCCGCATGACGGCACGGTCAAGGAGCCCGACGCGGTCACGCAGTCGCAGGGTGAGCAGGTCATGCAGGGCGAAGCTGTCGTCTGGTCGGCTCACGCGGTGAGGCCCTCGAGGATACGGCTGAGGTCGGTGCAGAAGACGCTGCGGCCTAGGCTGCGGTTGAAGAGCTCCCGAGCCGCCTGGCCCTCGGCGTGGCAGGCCGGCAGGTCGCCGAGAAGTCGGTTCAGGGCGCCGTGCAGCGCCCGCGCGTCGCGCGGCGGCACCAGGGCGCCGTACTGGCCGTCGCGGTGCACCTCGCCCAGGCCGCCGACGGCGGTGGTGACGACGGCGGTGCCGGCGGCGTAGGCCTCGAGGAGCACCAGGGGGAGGTGGTGGATGCTGCTCGACGGGTAGGGCAGGGCCACCACGTCACAGGCCGCCAGAAAGGTCGCCGGCACGACCACGCCATGCTCGCGCAGGCGACCGGCCTGGCGCAGGGCCTCGAGGCGCTCCTGCCCCGCCCGCGAGAGGCGGCCCTTGCCGCTGTAGGCCAGGGCCAGGGCCGTCTCCGGCGGGCAGTCCATGAAGGCCTCGAGGAGCCCCTCGACGCCCTTGGCGGGTGAGAAGTGCCCGAGGTAGCCGACCGTCGGACGGTCATCCCAGCCGAGGGCCGCCCGCGCCGCCGCACGTGATGGCGCCGGCGCCGGCGACAGGGTGGTCCCCGGTAGGCGATGCACCGCGGCCGCGCCGCACCCGCGGAGCTGCGCGGCCTGGTAGTCGGTGGCGACGATGCAGGTGCGGCCGCGCCAGGACTGACAGGCCGCCCAGACGCGGTGCTTCGCCATGGCATGGACCGCGGCCTGCAGGCGCCAGCCCATGGCCGGGAGCAGCGCGGCGGTCTGCAGCGGCGTGTAGAAGTACCACGCCGCCGGCACGCCGCGGACTGCCGGCGCGCCCAGCAGGGCCGCGTTCGGGTTGTTCTCCACCAGGAGCACGCGCTCGCCGGGCCGGCGGGCCGCACGCAGGGCCGCCCGATACCGCCCCGGGCCGCCCAGGCCGCCGGGGACGTAGGTCAAGACCTCGACGCCGGAGAGGCCCGCGTAGTCGCCGGAGGGCAGGAGCAGCCGCACCGCCCAGCCCAGCTCGCGCAGGCCGTCCGTGAGGCCGCCGACGAAGGTCCCGACGCCCTCGAGCGTGACGGCGCGCGGAAAATAGCCGGCGATGAGCAGCCGGCGGTCGCCGGCGGTGCTCTCAGTCATGCATGCCATCCTGTCTTGCCCCGTCTTCGGCTCCTGTGAGGGTCTCCTCTGCCGGAAGCCCCTACTATAACAGGTTGGGGAGGCTCTGCACAGCGCACCATGGCCCCCAGGGACAACAGGGACAACAGGGACAACAGGGACAACAGGGACAGAAGGCGCCGACGGGTGCCGACAGGCAACGAGAGGTTTCGAGAGGTGCCGAGAGGTGTCGCCATGTTGCGACAGATGCCGACAGGTGCCGCCGGGTGCCGACAGGCAACCCCGGGCAACGCCGGGGACCACCTTGTGCGCGCGCGATTTGTGCGCGCGCGGTGTGGGACGGCGCCGGCCTTGACGCGGGGGCCGGCCTGACTAGCCTGACCTATTCACGCGCCGTATGGCGGCTCGTGAATAGGTCGCCCTTCGGGCTTCGACGCGAGGCACTTGCGTCCTCTTGCTCAGGGCTAGCCTTGAGCAAGCGGTGCGAAGCGACGCGCGTCGAAACGTGCGCCGCAGTGCGGTGCGGCGCACGTGGATTGTGAGCGAAGCATCCGTGCTTTGCGAATAATCCAGGTTAGCTTACCGAGACGTCTGCCAGATAAGGACCCCCCTCATGTCCGCCGCCGCCGATCTGTCAACACCGCCGTACGACTCTGCCGCTTGTCCGCGCCGGCTCTTCGTCGCGGCGGTGCTGCTGGCGGCGGTGATGATGGCCATCGCGGTCGGGTTCCACCGCGATCCCTCCAATGATGTCTCGAACTACTACGGTCGCCTGGTTCGCGAGTTTGCCGCCGGCCGCTGGTCGGGGGCGTTCTTTCACCTGATTCCGCCGCTGGTACCGTCTCTGGCCGGCGTGGTGGCCTGGCTTGGCGTGCCGCCCTTCGCCGCGCTGAAGCTGGTCTCCGGGGCCTTCTTTGTGGCGGGCCTCTGGCCGCTGGCGCGGCTGCTGCGGCGGGCTCTGCCGGCCGACCAGGCCGCCTGGGGCTGCCTGATCTACGCCGTGGTGCCGCGACTGGTAGGCTATGCCGGGATGGGCCTTCTGGACTCGGCCAAGACCTTCTTCATGCTCTGGCTGGCGGACCAGTGGCTGGCGTACCTGGAACGGCCGCGCCGACGGACGCTCGTCTGGCTGGGCGTCGGCATGGCCGGCCTGTCGCTGACCCGCGGCGAGGGCGTCTTCTTCCTGCCGCTGGTCCTGCTCGGCATCCTGTCGCGGCCATGGCTGGCGAGCGCGGCCACCGGCGTGCCGGTGCGGTCCTGGCGGGCCTTCGTGCCGGCCGTCGTTCACGGCCTGGCGGTGGTCGGCATTGTCGGTCTGCTCTGTCTGCCCTGGGCCCTGCACGTCCGTGCCGTCACCGGCTGGCCGGCGCTGGACTCGCGTCAGACGCAGATCCTGCGCGCTGTCCTGAGCCGCTGTCTGCCCGGGCGGGTGTCGCCGTCGCCGCCGGCGTACTGGGGCCAGGCCCCCGAGGCCATGGGTCAGGCCCCCGCCGACATCCGCACCGAGGACCGTCGTACGCCGATGCGCAGTGCGCGCGAGGCCTTCAAGGGCCTCGAGCCGCTGTTCCTGGGGCTCGCTGCCATCGGCGTGGCCGCCGGCGGTCGCCGGCGGCGCTGGGGCCGCGTTGACGCCGCCTGCCTGGCCGCCATCCTCTTCAATCTCGTCCTGTTCGCCTGCCGGGGCTTCATCACCAAGCGCTACATCGGTACGACGGTGCCCTTTCTGCTCCCCTGGGCGGTGCCGGGCCTGGCCTGGCTGCGCGTCCGCCTCCTCGACCGCCTCCACCCAAGGCTCTTCCCGGCGCTCGGCGTCGTGGCCGTGCTGGCCTTCGCGGCTGAGCAGGCCGACGACCTGATCGCGGTCGACACCCCGCCGGAGCAGTTCGCGCGCTGGCTGGAACCGCGGCGGCACGCGGTCGGCAAGGCCGAGCCGGTCCACCTCGTCTCGGCGCCGTACGGCAAGGACTACCACGACGGGCGCCTGCCGATCCTCGGTGCGACCACCTCGCAGTACGCCTTCTGGGCCGCGGCGGACTGGGTCCACATCTCCCACCGGCGGCGCTTCACCCCCGACGAGGTCCGCATCCTGCTCTGTCGACAGCACGCCGACCTCCTCATCGTCGACCGTGATCTGCGGCGGACCTGCCCGACGCTCGATCCCGAGGCGGTGCCGTGGCTGCGGCTCCTGCCGGACCAGCCCGAGCGGCGTGAGTGGACCGCCTACGCCGTCGACTGCACCCCGGCACAGAGCGCGGCGGCGGCCGAGAACCGCCCCCCGGCGGGGGCGCCATGATCCGCGTCACACCCGACATCAGCCTGCCCGATGACGAGGTCGCCCTCACCTTCACGCGGTCTTCGGGACCCGGCGGCCAGCACGTCAACAAGACCGAGACGGCCGTCGACCTGCGCTTCGACATCCGCGCCAGCCAGGCCCTCCCCGAGGGCGTCCGGCGGCGCCTCCTCCGCCTCGCCGGACGGCGCGTCGATCAGGAGGGCGTCCTGATCATCTCGGCGCAGTCCTACCGCAGCCGCAAACGCAATATCGAGGAGGCCATCGAGCGCCTCTGTGACCTCATCCGGCAGGCCGCGCAGCCACCGCGTCCGCGGCGGCCCACCCGACCGACCCGCGCCTCGAAGGAGCGCCGTCT
>JAGVUW010000652.1 GCA_019136035.1 Verrucomicrobiota bacterium
AGCCTCGGCCTCAACGACATCGCGCGCATCCAGCTCCGGCTGCACCGGCCGCTCATGGTCGATCCGTACGACCGCAACCGCCAGACCGGCGCCTTCATCCTGATCGACCGCGTCACCCAGGCCACCGTGGCCGCCGGCATGATCATCGACCGCCGTGTCACGCGCGGCGCCCGCGCCGCCGGAGCGCCGGTGAGCCAGCACATCCGCCGTGAGGAGTCGCTGGTCTCGGCGGCCGAGCGCGAAGCCCTCCTGGGGCAGCGCGGCGGCACGGTCTGGCTGACCGGCCTGAGCGGCTCGGGCAAGAGCACGGTGGCGCGCGAGCTGGAGCGCCGTCTGATGGCGGCGGGCCACCTCTGCACCGTCCTCGACGGCGATACCATCCGGCACGGCCTCAACCGCGATCTCGGCTTCAGCGCCGCCGACCGCACCGAGAACATCCGTCGCATCGCCGAGGTATCGCGGCTCTTCAACGACGCCGGACTGATCGTCATCACCGCCTTCATCTCGCCCTACCGCGAGGACCGCGCCCAGGCGCGCGACATCGTCGGCGCCGAGCGCTTCTTCGAGATCCACGTCAGCACCCCCCTGGAGGTCTGCGAGGCGCGTGATCCGAAGGGCCTCTACGAGAAGGCGCGATCGGGCGCCATCGCACAGTTCACCGGGATCTCGGCGCCCTACGAGGCGCCCGAGTCACCGGCGTTGGTCCTGGATACGACCCGGCTGTCCCCCGCGAATGGGGCGGCGGCGATCCAGGCGATCCTGGCCGGGTTGTTCCAGGCCGGGTCCGAGTCTCAGGAAGATGGTGCCGCCGAGAGCGGCCGGGGCGGCCCGACGGGCGCGACCGGCCCGGGGCGGCCACCGGCACCGGCAGGCGCGGCCGGCACCGGGGCGGCGTGATCACGCCGGGGGTCGAAGCGCAGGCGGCGCCAGCCGAGGCGCCATGGTTGAGGAGATCGGTTATGGGTACGACGGCACAGGCAAACACCGGAACATCCATCGCCACGATGGCAGAGGAACGGGGGCTGCAGACCGCCTTGCTCTACGAAGCGGTGATGGAGCTCTCGCGTGAGGGCATGCTGACCGCGCCGTGCCTCGACGCCGCGGCGCGGGTCCTGCTCGACGACCTGGGCTTGCCCCATTACTACTTTCGGACCCTGTCCAAGGCGGCCCTGATGACCGCCCTGCGGGCCATTGCGACGAATCTGAACTGGGATAGCCAGGGCCACCGCGGCCTGAGCGACCGCTCGGCCTACCTCGAGGCCGACGGCCAGCACGGCATCCAGATGATGGTGGCCGGCGAGGGCACGCGCGAGGTCATGGAGATGGCCGCCGAAGAGCGCATGCGGCAGCGCCGCTGGGAGTACTGCTATGCGCCGCGCACGCGCTATACCACCTACATCATCAAGCCGGAGGAGTGCCCGACCGTCGAGGCCCTCGCCGGCGGCGGCAATCCCTTCGCCCTCTCGAAAGCCAATGCGGCGAGCGCCTTCTCGGTGCCGCATGAGACCGACGAGCGCTACCAGGCCTTCCTGAGCCGCCAGCGCGCCAGCGTCACGCGCCTGGTCGAGTTCTCGGCGGTGCCCGGCACCGACGAGACGCGCATCATGTTCCACAAGACCATCGCGGTCGGCAAGCTGGCGGTGATCCGCCGCATGCTCGGCGAGCACGGCGTGCCCCTGACGCGTGCCTACGGCGAGCCGTACCGCACCCCCAAGGGCGGCGTCTCGGCGGTCTGCTCGTTCTATGTCAAGGGCAGCCTCGATGAGGCTACCGCCAACCGCATCGCCGGCGACCTGCGCGCCGTCCTCATCCTCGGCGAGAATCCCTTCGCGCCGAGCTTCCTGCGCGGCGACCTCACCTTCGCGGAAATGGTCTTCGCCGCCAACCTCACCAACTTCGTGCACCAGTTCGTCTACCGCGAGCTGAGCACCGACCGCGCGATCATGGGCTCGCTACAGCTCCAGGAGCTCCGCGAGGCCCTCTCCAAACGCATCAACGACGCCGACCACAGCGAGTTCACCCGGCGCCTCATCCGCGAGACGATCGTCCGCAACCCCGAGCGCGTCAAGGAGCTCTTCGCACTCTTCGAGAGCAAGTTCAACCCGGCGCAGGCGCCGTCGTTCGACGAGAAGGCCCTGCAGGAGAAGCTGCGGCACTTCGAGCGCGCCATCACCATCCAGTTCGCCGAGGACGTCACCGGCCTGGAGATCATGCGCTATGCGACACGCCTGATCACCCATACCCTCAAGACCAACTTCTACTACCAGACCAAACGCGCCTTTGCCTTCCGCCTCGACAGCAGCGTCCTCAACCCGGTCGTCTTCCCCGGACGCATCCACGGCCTCTTCTTCGTCCTCGGACACTACGCCCTCGGCACCCACATGCGCGCCGAGGATATCTCGCGCGGCGGCCTGCGGCTCCTGCGCATCACCGCCACCAACTACGAGAACGAACTCGACGCCGCCAACCTCCTCAACTACGCCCTCGGACCCAAGGCCCAGCGCCTCAAGCATAAGGACATCGCCGAGAGCGGCGCCAAGGGCGTCATCGTGCCCCTCCCCGAGCACGCCCGCGATTCCCTCGAGGCCATCTACGACTACGCCGATGGCATGATGGACCTGCTCCAGCCCCACCCGGACGTCGTCGACTACCTCGGCGCCCCCGAAATGATCTTCTTCGGGCCCGACGAGGGCACCAGCAGCCTCATGGACGCTGTCGCCCAGCTCGCCCGCGACCGCGGCTACAAGCACTGGCGCACCATGACCACCGGCAAGAGCATCGGCCTGCCGCATGACACCTACGGCCTGACCAGCGATGGCAAGGTCTTCGGCCTGGTCGAGCGCCACGAGGGCACCGAGGTCCAGGTCGAGGGCAAGACCATCCTCACCTCCAAGAACGCCGACGAGATCATCCGCGGCATCGGCGGCACCATCGCCACCAGCGGCATGACCACCACCGGCGTCATGGCCTGCTTCCGCACCCTGGCCGAACGCTGCCAGCTCCGCGAGGAGGACCTCAACCTCCTGGTGACCGGCGGGCCCGACGGCGACCTCGGCGCCAACCAGCTCCAGTGCTACCGCGGCCGTATCTGCATGGTCGTCGACAGCGGCGCCGTGCTCTTCGACCCCGACGGCCTCGACCGCAAGGCCCTCCTCCGCCTCGCCGTCAGCCGGCACACCCGCCCGCGCCTCAATACCACCAGCTTCCCGGCCGAGTGCCTCGGACCGCGCGGCTTCATGGTGCGCCGGACGGACCGCAATGTCACCCTCCCCGACGGCACCCTCATCGAGGATGGCGCCTTCTTCCACAGCAATGTCCTCGTCACCCCCGAGAACCGGCGCTTCCTGAGCCAGGCGAACATCCGGGCCTTCGTCCCCTGCGGCGGCCTCAAGGATACCATCAACTTCGCCAACGTCCGCGCCTTCCTCGCGAACTTCCAGGAGCTCCTCCTCATCGTCGAGGGCGCCAACGTCTTCTTCGATGACAGCGCCCGCGAGATCATCGCCCGCGAGAGCAAGATCGTGCAGATCAAGGACTCGACCGCCAACAAGGGCGGCGTCACCTCCAGCTCGCTGGCCGAGGTCCTGACCGCCTTCCTCCTCGGCGAGGACTACGAGAAGGCCCTCGTCGACAACGAGGCGAACCGCTGCCGCCTGACCCACGAGCTGCTCACCATCATCGCCGCCAACGCCCGCGCCGAGACCGCGATGCTCCTGGACCTCCACGCCGCCCGCCCCGACGTGCCGCTGTACCGCCTCTCGGTCGATACCAGCGAGTGGCTCCTGGCCTTCCAGGAACGCGTCCGGGAACACCTGGATGCCATCCTCGCCAACGCTGCCATGGTCCGCAAGGTCGTCCTCGGCTACGTGCCGCCGCTCCTCACCGAGCTGGTCGGCGCCGACCAGATCCTGAAGCGCCTCGGCACCGACGAGCTGCGCGCCTACCGCGATGCCATCATCAGCAAGAAGCTCGCCGCCCTGGCGCTCTACCGCCATGGCAGCCGCTGGGATGCCTTCCTGAAGGACTACGAGAAGGCCCCGATGAAGGTCCTGAAGTCCCTCGTCGAGGCCTGATCGCCTGACGCGATCGCAACCAGGCCCCGGTCGGCTCACGCGAGCCGCCCGGGGCCTTCTCTTCCAGAGTGGCACAGGCGTCCCGCCTGTGGCCCGCGGCGGCGTCTTTGCCGTCCACGCTGTCCACCTTGTCCACGCTGTCCACCCCTGTCCACCCCCGCCGCCGCGGCCGCTGTGTTCTACCCGGCGCCCCCGTGCCGGACCATGCGCAAGGATGCGCATGGCACCTCCCATCCGGAGCCGGCAAGGCCCGTCCGTGTCCGTCCGTGTGGGTCCGGTTACGCCGGCACTGTCGGCGAGTTCTATGCAGTTGAAAGGTACTGCACATGGTAATTGTTCGTTCACCATGGAGTTGCGCCCCGGCGTGTGGCGGTAACAAAGCACGC
>JAGVUW010000418.1 GCA_019136035.1 Verrucomicrobiota bacterium
TCCCGGAGGCGTTCCTGGCAGACCAGGCCGGTGACATAGCGCGCCGGCAGGCCGCGGCTGCGCAGGAGGAGCACCGCGGCGCTGGCGAAGAGCTCGCAGTGGCCGCGGCGGCGCTGCTCGAGGAACTGCCGGAGCGGGTCGTCGCCGCTGGGGTCCGGCTGGGTATCGAGGGCGTACTCGAAGTCCCGTGAGAAGAACACCGCAAGGGCATCCAGCGCCGCCGGCAGGCCGGGCGGGGCGTCGGCGAAGAGGCGGTTGGCGAGGGCGTCGAGGGGCGCGCGCAGGTCGTCCGGTATCTCGAGGTAGGGGGCCGTGTCCGGCGGCGGCTGTGGGCCGGGGTAGGGCCGGTCGGGGCTATCGGCGTCGGTCTGGAGGCTGTAGCCGACCTGGCGTTCCCACTCGGTCGGGATGACTTCCCCATCGGCGGTATTTCCGAGGCCATCGGCGAGCAGTTCGAAGGTGGTGGCCGCACCCGGCGCCAGGAGGACCTCGCTGCGGAACTGGCGGGTCGGGTAGAGGTGCATGGCGACGCTGTTGTCGCGCCGTTCGGCGTGGTCTGCCGCCTCGCGGTGAAAGAGGGTGGTGGTGAGTCGTCCGCCGGGCTGTTCGGCGGTCATCGGCTGCGAGGTGGCCGCGGCGCTCCAGCGTCCGGCCTGGTAGCGCGTGTAGACACGGCCGCGGAGGTAGCCTGGGGGGCGCGGACTGAGGGCGCGCAGGGCCACCACCGCGTCGGCCTCGCGGTGCTGCGGGACGGTGCGCCAGAGGTCGACGTCGCGGCCGAAGATGACCTGGGAGCGCTGGCCGAACTGCGATTGGAGGAACTGGCTCAGGCCCATCTGCCAGAAGGAGACCACCGGCCGGGCGCCGGCACGCAGGGCCAGGACGCCGGTCAGGGCCACGGCGAGGAGCACCGCGACGACGGTGGCGCGCAGGAGGCGCCGTGGCCGGGCGGCGCGCGGGCCATGCACGTAGGGCGCCCGTGCCATCAGCGGGATGCAGGCCAGGAGCTGCACTGCGACGCCGGCACCATAGAAGGCGTGGAGGTGGGCATCCCAGCGCGTCGGAATGGGCAGGCGCTGGTGGGCCACCTGGAAGTCCATGCAGTTGCCGGCCATCACCATGGCGAGCAGGCCGAGGCCGATGACGGCGGCGACGTTGCTGTCGCGCTGGTCGAGGAAAGTGATGGCGACGGCCAGGAAGAGTATCGGCGGGGTGTAGACGTGGGCGGGTATGAGGAAGAAGCGCTTGTCGTCGATGGGGAAGACCTGCTGCGAGAGGACGGCCAGGACGGCGGCGCTCAGGCCGGTGTAGACGAAGCTGCGCGTGGTGCGCTCGAGGGGCCGCTGCAGGCAGGCGGAGAAGGCCAGGCCGGCCGCGGCCAGGAGCGGCGTCTGCGGCGCGTCGCCGGTGACCGCGAAGACGACGGCCGGTGCCATGATGACGATGGCCATCAGCCCCAGCGTCTTCAGGCTCTTGGGTATGGGTCCGGTTTCCATGGTGGTCGAGGCGTCCGGCGCCGCCTGGCGCCGACCTATCTCAGAGTTCCTCGCAGCGGCCCGAGCGGATGTCGCCGGCACGCTGGACACGAATCTCCGCCGGCAGGCCCGGCGGCGGCTGGCCATCGGCAGTGACCAGGACCGCGGTGACTGCCACCCCGGCGGTGCGCAGGCTCTCGAGGAGGTCGCGGCGGACGTCGTTCCAGGTCAGCAGGACGAGGACCGTGCTGTTGATCCGGGCCACCTCGTCGAGGAGCTCATCGGAGAACTCCGCGAAGGGCTCGCCGTGGTGCGGCTGCAGGCATGCGAGGATGTCGAGGATGTTCTCGAGGAAGCCGAGGCTGCGGCCGCCCTGGAAGCGGTACACCTCGGGTCCGGCGGCGAAGAGGTCGATGATGGTCTCTTGTCGGCAGAGGTAGTCAGCGACCGCGGCCGAGAGGGAGAGCGCGGCCTCGAAGGCATCGTCCTCGGGGTTGATCCAGGCATCCCAGAAGTACGGTCGTGGCCGGGCCGTATCGACGATGAGGGCGGTGCGCGAGAGGTACTCTTCGCGGAACTCCTTGACCACCGGGTAGCTGGTACGGGCCCACGAGCGCCAGTGCATGCGGCGCGGGTCATCGCCGCTGCGGTAGGGCCGTGTGCCGAGGAACTCCATGCTGCCGCCGACGGCGGAGCTGAGGGCGATACCGCCGGCCTGGTAGCGCAGGCCGGTCGGCTGGCGCACCTGGCGCAGCGGCGTGAAGGACGGGTAGACGGTGATGGCGCGGTTGCCGGTGCCGGTGCGGGTCCAGCGCCAGAGGTGGAAGGGGAAGGCCGTCCCCGCCAGGGGCACCGGCAGGACATAGCGGCCGCGTCGGTAGGCCCGGATCGTCGTACTGCACGAGGCCGTCTCGCCGGGATGCAGGGCGCGCAGCACGGACCGGCCCGCGGGGAAGGCCAGGCGCCGCGGCAGGGGCAGGGGGTCGAGGATGAGGTCCCACAGGGGCAGGCGGCCGGCATGGGAGACCTGGTAGGTGATCGCCTGCTCGCTGCCCGCCGCCAGGCGGTCCGGGATGAGGCGATCGAGGACGACGCGCGGCCGGAAGACGAAGCCGGCCGCGGCGTCGAGGACCAGCAGCCCGAGGAGCGCGAAGGCGAGGAGGTGGATCGGCATGGCCAGGGTCAGCAGGGCGTAGAGCAGCGCCAGGCCGCAGCAGAGGCAGACCATGCCGCCGGTCAGGGTGATGTGGCGCATGGCCAGGGCGTAGGCCCAGAGGGCCGCGGTCAGGGTCGGCGACTGATAGCCGCGCTGACGCCACGGCTGCAGCCCCAGAAAGGCCGGCCCGGCGTAGAAGCGTCGTCTCCAGCGTTGCAGGCGTTCGCGCACCGTCGTTGGCCCTCGTGGCCAGCATACACGCGGGGCATGCCGCCGGCAAGCGCTCAAGGCGGCGGCCCCGCCCGGCCGGGCGGGGCCGCCGCAGCGCGCCAGAATGGCACAGTTCGCGCCGGCGTCCGGCTTGTCCGGGGTGGTCCGGCGGGCTACAGTGGGGTGCAGTCGGGCCGCGGCGGTCGCGGTTCCGGGTTGGCCGTCGGGGGTGGCGGCCGAGGCCATCGAATTCAGCGTCATGAAGAACACCACCGGCTTTCTCGATCGTCTGATCGAGCGCATGGACCGCCTCGATCCGGCCAGCCTGCAGACCTATGTCCTGCGGCTGGTCCGCGAGAAGGGCTTTCTGGAGACGGTCTTCAACACCATCCGCGAGGGTGTGATCGTCATTGACCAGGGTCGGCGCATCCGCTTCATCAACAGCGGTGCCAAGGCCCTCCTGGGGATTGCCGAGGAGGCCGGCAACCAGCGTATTGACCGCTATCTGCGCGAGGTCGACTGGAGCCTCCTGCTCAGCGCCGACCCGGAGCAGTGGCACCGGGTGAGCCGTCAGGAGATCGAGGTCTTCTATCCGCGACACCGCTACCTGAGTTTCTATGTGGTGCCGGTCAACAGCCTCGACAGCGACAGCAACATCCCTCTGGCGACGCTGATTTTTCATGACATCACGGCGGCCCACGAGGACACCGAGAAGCACGTCGAATCGCGGCGTGTCGAGGCGATCACGATGCTGGCGGCGGGGGTTGCGCATGAACTGGGCAATCCGCTGAACAGCCTGACGATTCACCTGCAGCTCCTGGGGCGCTCTCTGCGCGGGGTGAGCGACACGGCGCTGCGTCAGGAGACTGAGGATCTCCTGGCGGTGGCGGTGCACGAGGTGGCCCGCCTCGACGGCATCGTCACGAACTTCCTGCACGCGGTGCGGCCGGTGCCGCTGAAGCTGGTGCCGCTCGAGGTGCGTTCGGTGCTGGAGGGCACCCTGTCGTTTATGCGTCAGGAGATCGAGAATCGCGCCGTCCATGTCCAGGCGGTCTTCCCGGACCACATCCCGCGGGTTCTGGGCGACGCCGAGCAGTTGCATCAGGCCTTCTATAACCTCATTAAGAACGCGGTGCAGGCGATGAGCGGCGGCGGTCAGCTTCAGATTGTCTGCAGCACCCGTCCCGACTTCCTGGATGTGCGTTTTGTCGACACCGGTGAGGGCATCAGCGCCGAGCAACTGACGCACATCATGGACCCGTACTACACGACCAAGGCTGGGGGCACCGGCCTGGGTCTGCTGATTGTCGAGCGCATCGTGCGTGGCCACGGCGGCGAGCTGGGGATCACCAGCGAGGCCGGTGCGGGCACCGTATTCACCGTCAGCCTGCCCCTGCGCGAACGCCAGGTCCGCCTGCTCGAGAGCCGCAGCCGTGCCGCGCCGTCGGAGGACGCCGCCGGCCCCGAGATCCGCCGCTGAGACCGCAGGACTGTTCCGGAAAGCCGCCATGACCACGCCACTGCCGACCGTGCTGATCATCGATGACGAGAAGAACACCCGCGAGGGCCTGCGCCGGGCCTTCGCCCACAAGTACGTCATCCTC
>JAGVUW010000221.1 GCA_019136035.1 Verrucomicrobiota bacterium
GCCGGTGCGGCCGGTGGCCAGGCGGCTGAGCAGGAGGGCGCCCTCGTTGGCCTCGGTGCCGCTGTTGACGAAGAAGACGCGGTCGATGCCGCCGCCGATGAAGGCGGTCAGGCGCTCGGCGAGGCGGTAGATCGGCTCGGCGAGGTAGATGGTCGTGGTGTGCTGCAGGCGCCGGATCTGCGCGATGGCCGGCTCGATGATGGCCGGGTTGCAGTGGCCGGCATTCATGACGGTTACCCCGGCATAGGCATCCAGGTAGCGCCGCCCCTCGGCGTCGAAGAGGTACTGCATCTCGCCGCGGACGATCACCGGCGGTTGCCGGTAGAAGTGGTACAGGCAGGGCACCATGTGCCGCTGCTTCAGCCCGATGAGTTCCTCAGCAAGGGTCGGCATGGAGCTCCTCCCGAAGCAGGTCCAGTCGCGAGATGGCCTCGTCGCCGGTGATGCCGGTGAGGTAGGCGCCGTAGGTGAAGCTCTCGGCGGGCTGCTCCGCGCCGAGGGCCGCGGCGATGGCGGGCGCCCCCGTGGGGTCGGCCAGGGCCGCCTGGAAGTGGCGCACGACCCCGGCGGCCGCCGCGGCGTCGAGGAGGCGCAGATCGAGGGTCAGCGAGGCCGGCCGCACCGACAGGAAGCGCTCCAGGGCCGGCAGGATGCAGAGGGTCTTCTCCAGCAGCAGGTGGCTGCGGCAGTAGCGGTCGACGCGCAGCGGGCGCAGGTGGCCGCGGCGGTCGCGCAGGCCGAAGCGGTCGGCGGCGCAGGGCATCTGGCAGAACTGGTCGCGGGCGACGCCCTGGGTGGCCATGGCGATGAGGCAGTGCTCGAAGACCATCGCGGTCAGGGGGCCGTAGGCGACCAGGTCGAGGGCGACGGGGCCCAGCCCCGCCGCCAGAGTCGCGATCTCGGCCAGGGACGCCTCCAGGGACGGCGTCACACGCCCGACGCCGTCAGCCGCCAGGAGGCGCACCGCGGCGCTGTTGAGGAGGTTCATCTCGGTGCCGGCCCAGAGCTCCCGGCCGGCCTGACGCAGGCGCGCCAGCGGCGCCGGCGAGGTGAGGCGCCACGTCGGGATCTCCGGCACCGCCTCCAGGACGCGGTCGAGGTCGGCGAGTTCCTGGTCGGTGCAGCAACGCGGCGTGGTCATGGCCAGAGGCACCCCGCCGGCACGGCAGGCGCGCGACAGCGCCCGGAGGTCATCGAGAGTCCACGACGACTCCACCGTCAGGTCGCCCTCCCAGCACAGGACCAGGCTGCCGACGCCGGCCTCGAGGACGGCCTCGGCAACAGCGCGGCTGCCGACCGTCGCCGAGAGCGCCGGCGGCTCGGACGCGCCGGGATTGATCTGCGCCGCCGGCGCGGGCCACGGCGGCGGGCCCGACGCCGCGACGTCGCGCAGGCCGCCGGCGCGCGATAGGAAGATCGGCTCACGCTGGCCGCTGTGGTCAAAGGCGTCCGGCCCGGGCGTGCCCAGAGCCCAGCCGGTGGTCAGGTCGCGCACGCGGCGGCGCTGCAGCGCCGCGGTCGGCTGGCTCTGCCGCGTCGCGGCGAGTGGCTCGGCGACGAGCTGGTCCAGCCAGGCGCGGTAGAGGGCCACCAGCGGCGCGAGGGTCTCGGCCGAGCGCATGCGGCCCTCGATCTTGAGCGAGTCAATGCCGGCCGCCAGGAGCGCCGGGAGGTGCTGCGCCAGGCAGAGGTCCTTCGCCGCCAGGAGGTGCGCGCCCTCCGCCAGCACCGCGCCGCTCTCGAGCGAGACCAGGTCGAAGGCCCACCGGCAGGGCTTCAGGCACTGCCCGCGGTTGCTGCTCTTGCCAAAGACAATGCCGCTGAGCAGGCACTGGCCGGATTGCACGGCGCAGAGGTCGCCATGCACGAAGGCCTCCACCTCCAGGCCCGAGACCTCGCGCAGACGGCGTATCTGCTCCAGCGTCACGTCGCGCGAGGTCACCACTCGGGTGACGCCGTGCTCGCGCAGCCACAGGGCCTGCGCCGCGCTGCCGACATTCATCATCGTGCTGGCATGGAGGGGCAGCCTCAGGCCGGCCTCGCGACAGAGCTGCAGGACCGCCAGGTCCTGCACGATCAGCGCGTCGACGCCGAGGTCGTCCAGCCAGCGCAGGTACTGCAGGAGCGCCGGCAGCTCGGTCTCGCCGACCAGGGTGTTGACCGTGACATAAACCCTCCGGCCGGCGCCCTGCGCCACCGGAACCAGGCGCTCCAGGTCGCTCGCCGTGAAGTTGTAGTCGCGACGGTGACGCCGCATGTTGAACGCCTTGCCGGCGAGGTACACCGCGTCGGCCCCGGCGGCCAGGACGGCATGGAAGACATCCTCGCGCCCGGCCGGCGCCAGGAGTTCAGGCTTGGTGATGCGATCGGCCACAGGGCCTCCTCAAAACTCACAACCGTCGAACGGACGGTCCACGATGTCGATGTCGTTCCCGACCCGGATCCCCGATGGCGGTCCAGCTCCCGATCCGGATCCGGATGCCGATCCTGACCATACCAATCGTCGCACTATAGTCGGAACGGTTGCCGAGGTCACCAGCCGGGTGAGACGGTCCAGACAATTCCGAGACGATCTGTAACCACGAAAAGCACGAAAGACACGAACAGGATAGGATAGGATTGGATAAGAGAGGCCCGACACGCGAACGGCGACGGGCGCCTGCCGGACTGTCTTGCCGCTCTCACCTCTCCGAATGTCCTCCAGTTCGTGCTTTTCGTGCCTTTCGTGGTTCAACCCCTTCTTCCTGCGAAACGCTTCGTCGATGATCCTCCCCGCTCTCGGAACCACCATGGTCTGCGCCAGGATGTACGCACTTGCCGGATCATCCAGGCTAATAGAGCAGCTTGCCCTCCAGATGGCGCTGTTCGCGGTGCGGTTGCAGGATGCCCGCGGGGGTGCGCGTGGCGAGGTCCTCGAGGACCATGTTCAGCACCAGCATGCTGCGGTCGTAGCGCGAGACCATGACCTGCCCGGTCTCGCCGACCTCGCAACGCTGCAGGCGATCACCATCGCGGCGCACGACCTCGACGACGAGCCGCCCGGGCGGGGTGTCGTAGTGCAGGCCGTCCTGGTCGAAGCCGGTCTCGGGGAACATCCCGAAGAGGCTGTTGCCGTAGCCGGACATGTGCACCGCCCGGGGGAAAGCCTGGCGGTGGCGGCGGTACTCGTCGACGCTCATGGCCATGCCGCCGTAGTGCACGCCCTGGATGGCCTCGCGCCGGGCCGGGTCGAGACGCTCCGCCAGGGCGGTCAGCACCGGCGGCGTCGTGAAGATCACCTCGACGCGCTGCTCGTTCAGCACATCCAGCATCTGCTCGAGGATGTGCTCCATATACCGCCGCGCCGAGAGCGAGCCGCGCGGCAGGCGCCGGAACCAGCGCGGATCGAAGTCCACCGCGAAGGGGTCCAGGCCGCCGACCTCGCGCAGGATCGCCCGCACGGCCTTGCCGATGACATGCGGGCCAGAGGGGCCGGCCCAGAGCCAGTGCGCCCGCAACGGAAAGCCCACCCGGCGGGCCTGCTCGACAAACGGCGTCACAAAGCCGGCACGGAATTCCTCCTCGAGGAAGGCCGTCACCACCGGCTTGCCCGAAAAGCCCGAGGTCTCGCCCGTGATCAGGTAGGGCCCCTCCGCCAGCACCGCCGCGGGAATGAGGTCCTCGAGGGGCCGCCCGCGCCATTCGTCCGCCTGCATCGGCGGCATCGCCAGGGGGTCGTCGATCAGACTCTCGACGCTCAGGCCGAAGCGCGCCAGGCGGTCACGCCAGAAGGGCGAGCCGTCGCGCGGGTGGGTATGCAGACGGAGAATCGCGGCGCGCTGCTGCAGTAAGGGGTTCATAGGATCGTCCGGAGGGGATTCCTGCCGTATCGGGCGGGCGGCATAGGGATGCCGACGACTCAGGCGCCCAGCTTGGCCAGACGCTGCGACGACCACTTGCGGAAGAGGGGGTCCTGGTGGTCGACCACGGGCAGCGACAGGACCTTCCCATAGAACTCCCGGGCCTCCGCGGGATGCTCCATCGCCTCCAGGGTCAGCGCCATCTGGTAGTGCGCATAGACATTCCCGGGGTCGGCCTCGATGGCCTTGCGGAGCATCCTCTCGGAGTCCTCCAGCGTGCCGCCGGGCAGCCCCCCGAGGAGCTCCTCGGCGACCTTGCGCAGGAACCAGTTCAGGCCGGCGACCTCGCGGTAGTAGATGCCCAGGGTGGCGTAGGCCGGCGAGCAGGCCGGATCGAGTTCGATGGCACGCCGGGCGTCGTGCTCGAGGGTGCGTGACAGGACGACCTTCTGGCGGCCGCCGCGGTGCAGGGCGAGGTTGCCGCGCGTGATCGCCAGGAGGACGTACGTGGAGGCCCGCGTCGGCGCCAGGCGTTCCAGGGCCTCGGCATGGCGCACCGCCTCCTCGAAGTACGCCTCCGAGGCCTTGCTGGCGAGGTCCTCGCCG
>JAGVUW010000375.1 GCA_019136035.1 Verrucomicrobiota bacterium
ACCGCGCACACTATAGCACGCTGAGTTCGTGTGAAAGATCGCGACCAGGGCCATCTGAGGGCCCGGTTCTGGCATCCCTTCAGCCAGAGCCCCGGCGCGCGGGGGCGCCGGACAACACCGGCCAGACCGGCGGCAGCGCCGATGCCAGAGCCCCCGCGCGCGGGGGCGCCGGATATGGCCAGGCGAGCCATCGCTCGCGGCGCCCTCCCCGTCGGAGTACCGGCCTTGGCCGGAAGTGTGCCGCGTGCCTTCAGGCCGCGGCAACATCAGGTGCTGCGCCGGGCTGAAGCCGCGGCGCACACGTCCGCGTGAACGCGGCACTCTGACCCCGGACCCGGCACCGCACCACGACGCGAAGTTCTGCACGAGGGTGGCCGAGGGAACGCCGGCGCGGCGGGCAACTCCGGGACGCCGGACGTGTCCAAACGCAGGTACGGCCGGCCGGGGGATCGCGGCGTCCTCAGAGAGACGACCGGCGGGAAGAAACCGATCTGCAACATGGAGTCACCAGGCAATGGAAACGCGCGCCTTGGGTCGGACGGGTCTGAAGGTCTCGGCGGTCGGCTTTGGCGGGGCCCCGATCGGGTTCCTGGAGGCCGAGCAGGCCGAGGTCGGCCGGATGCTCAATGCCCTGCTCGATCGCGGCGTGACGCTGATCGACACGGCCGCCATGTACGCCGGCTCCGAGGAGGCCATCGGCAAGGCCATCGCATCGCGGCGGCAGGAGTACGTCCTGGTCAGCAAGGGCTCGAATCCGAACAGCGATGGCCCGGACTGCTGGTCGGCGGCCAAGGTGACCGCCTCGATCGAGCGGTCGTTGCGGCGTCTGCGCACCGATTGCCTGGATGTGATGCTCCTGCACTCGTGCGGTCGCGATGTCCTGGAGCGCGGCGAGGCCTGGGGGGCTCTCCTGCGCGCCCGCGACGCCGGCAAGGTACGCTGTCCGGGCTACTCGGGTGACAACGACGCGGCCCTCTACGCCGTGAGCCTGCCCGGCCTGGCGGCGCTCGAGACCTCGGTGAATCTCTGCGACCAGGCGAATCTCCGCGAGGTCCTCCCCGCGGCGCAGGCGCGCGGCATTGGCGTCATCGCCAAGCGCTCGATCGCCAACAGCGCCTGGAAGCCCCTGACCCAGCAGCCCGGCATGTACGCCGACTACGCGAAGACCTACACCGAGCGCTTCCAGGCCATGGGGCTGACCCTGGCCGACCTCGGCTTCAGCGGCGACCCGGCCGCGGTCTGGCCGCAGGTGGCCCTGCGCTTCACCCTGTCGCAGCCCGGCGTGAGTGCGGCGATCGTCGGCACGACGCGCCTGGCGCACGCCGAGTCCAACCTGGCCGCGGCGGCGGCGGGCCCCCTGCCGGCGGCGGCTCTGGAGGCGATTCGCAAGGCCTTCCGCCGAGCGGAAGCCGCCGCGGGCGCGGCCTGGCCGGCGCAGATCTGAGGCGAAACAGCAGGGCCGCCATGGCGATGGGCGCCGCATCGGTTTGCGGCGCCCGGCAGCCATAGTGACTGGCAGCGCGAAGCGACACCCGGGACTCAGGAGGCTCAGGGACACCGGAGGGCGCCCCGACGGCATCACGAGCCGCGGGAGTTGCCTGCCGTCGCCTTCGGCTGTCCCGTTACGGCGTCCACATGGCCTGGTTTGAGCTGCGCAGCGAGGCCACATGCCAGTCGACGTAGAGGCCATTGAACTGGCCGCTATGGCGGTGATCGATGTAGTAGGTCACGCCGCCGGTGTTGACCGTGGCGTAAGCGAGTTCGCGCCGGTTGGGTGCGGTGTCGGCGACGGTCAGGGTTGACGATGGCTTGGTAAAGGCGCCGAGCGTGACTCCGACGCCGTTGATCGGGTCACGGGCGCGCGAGTAGGTGTAGACGAGAGGGTTGATCACGCCCGGGCCGCGGTACCAGGGGTAGCTCGTTCCCTCGCTGCTCGGGCACTTGGCGACGTCGTAGTTGTTGATGTACGGCTGGATGAGGTCTTCGAACCAGACCAGATCGGCAAGCGACACCCGGTAGTAGTACAGCGGTGCCATGCGCTCCTGGTGGTCATCGGCGTACATGGCCAGGCCGAGGCCGATCTGCTTGAGGTTGTTGACGCAGGAGATCGAGCGGGCCTTCTCGCGGGCCTGGGCGAGGGCGGGCAGGAGCATCGCCGCCAGGATGGCGATGATGGCAATCACCACCAGGAGCTCGATCAGGGTGAAATGCCCGTGGCGGCGTTGGCGTGGAGAGGTCAGCATGGGCCGGGTCAGCATGGGGTCACCAGTGTCCTTTCCGGGGCTTGCTCGCTTCACGGCAGCCACAGCGCCGGCGTGCTGCTGCGCAGGGCCGCGGTGTGGCCGTCGATATAGAGGCCGTTCAACTGCAGGTTATGGCGGTGGTCGATGTAATAGGACGCCCCGCCGGTTGCGGTCGTGATATGGCTGTCGTTGAAGAACTCGTGGTTCTTGCCATCGACGGCATTGAGGGTTGAGGAGGGCTTGCTGTACGACCCGAGGGTCCGGTTGGTGCAGTGCGTCGAGTGTCGTGAGTACGAGTAGGGCAGGGGGTTGGGCAGGCCGGGCGGGCGGGCGAAGGTGTAGTCGATCGGCGGTGCGTGGCTTGGGCAGACCGTGGTGTCGTAGGTGCTGAGGTAGGGCTGGCAGAGGTCTTCCCACCAGTACAGGACGGTATTGTAGGGGCGGTACTGGTACACCGGCGCGACGATCTCGCGGTTGTCATCGGCGTACATGGCCAGGGCGAGGCCGATCTGTTTGAGATTGTTCAGGCAGGACGCCTGACGGGCTTTCTCGCGGGCCTGGGAGAGCGCCGGCAGGAGCATCGCTGCCAGGATGGCGATGATCGCGATCACCACCAGCAGTTCGATCAGGGTGAAACCGCGCTGACGCCACCGAACCATTGGGTGCCCTCCTTGCCAGGAGTCCTACGACCGTCACGACAGACTGCAACACCGCCGCCGCTGCCGCGGCTGGCGCGACGCCCGCCAGCGCCCCACGGCTGCCGAGTAGTATAGCGCTCCTCTGGAGTCTCTGGCAAGACCCCGGAAGCCGTCTCGAACCATCAGGCGGCGACGACAGCCGGGCGAGCGATCTGTTGTGTGGTTCTGTCCGGCGCCCCAGGCCGGGGAAGGCGCGGTGGGGAGACCCGGGCGAGACGCCCGGGCCACTCTGGCCACTCTGGCCACTCTGCGGGGGACGGGCCGTCAGAGGCCGAGGGCCTCGGCCGGGGTCTTCCAGGGCCGATTGAGGAAGGCGCCGGCCTCGTGCCAGGTCAGGACCCCGTCGATGCAGGTCAGCCCGACGAGCAGTTCGGGAGTCTGGCGGAGGGCCTCGCGGCAGCCGAGGCGGGCCAGGCTGAGGAGGTAGGGGAGCACGGCCATGGACAGGGCCTGCGAGGCGGTGCGGGCGACGGCGCCGGGGATGTTCGGCACGACGAAGTGGGCGATGCCCTCGACGCGGTACACCGGGTCGGCGTGGGTGGTATAGCGGTCGGCGGTCTCGATGGCACCGCGGAGGTTGGCGGTGATATCGACGATGACGCAGCCCGGCTTCATGCGGCGGAGCAGCGCGCGGTCGATGAGGTGCGTCGGGGTATTGGGCGGCAGCATGGTGGCGTGGACGACCATGTCGGCGCGGCAGAGGTACCCCTCGAGGTCGACGGTGCCGCTGTGGCAGAGCCTGACCTGTCGGGGCACCTGCGTCTCGAGGGCGCGGAGGCGTGCCGGCTGGACGTCGAAGAGGGCCACCTCGGCGCCGAGGGCGGCAGCAACGCGGGCGGCCTCGACGCCGGCATTGCCGGCGCCGATGACCACGACCCGCGCCGGCTCGATCCCCGGGTAGGCGACCAGGCTCACGCCCGGACCGCCGCGGTGGTTACACAGCCAGGCCGATGCCTGCAGGATGGCCTGCTGGCCGGCGACGATGCTCATCGGCGCCAGGAGCGGCAGGGAGCCATCCGGGAGACGGACATTCTCGTAGGCGATCCCGGTGACGCGGCTCTGGAGCATGGCCTCGACCAGGGCCGGGCGGGTCTCGGAGTGCAGGTAGCAGAAGACGACCTGGCCGGGGTGGAACAGCGACAGCTCGCCGCCCATCGGCTCCTTGACCTTGACCACGAGATCCGCGGCGGCGTAGACCGCCGCGGCCGACGCCAGGATCTCGGCGCCGGCCGCAGCGTACTCACCGTCGGGGAAGCCGGCGCCGTCGGCGGCGCCGGCCTCGACGACGACGCGGTGGCCCTCACGGACGAGGGCCCGCGCGCCGGCCGGGAGCAGGGCCACGCGGAACTCCTGCTCCTTGATCTCCCTGGGGACGCCGATGACCATAGGTCAGTAGCCGTACTCGGCCGCGGCGCCGGCGCCGAGTTCCTTGACCAGGAGGGCCTTCAGGTCGACGGTGGCGCCGGCGGTGACGCCCTTGGCGATCTCGTGGCCCTGCTTGAG